>NZ_JBXVPZ010000080.1:0-28641 GCF_057961495.1 Streptomyces sp. P5F9
CCGGGCGCCGTGGGCCTACCAGCGGATCTACAGCAGCACCGAGCGCGCCGGTGGCGGCGGTCCCGTCGCGCGAGCGCTGCTGCGCTCCGCCGAGGAACGGCTGCTGCGCGCCCTCCCCGCCGATGCGGGCGCCGTCGTGTCGACCTACCCGGGCGCGAGCCGGGTCCTGGGCAACCTCCGTCTCGACGGCCGGCTGACCGTCCCCGTCCTCACCTATCTCACCGACTTCTCGGTGCACCCGCTGTGGGTGGCCGACGGCGTCGACGTCCACCTCGCTCTGCACGCCGTGCCCGCCATGCAGGCCCGGGCCGCCGGTGCGCGCGACGTCCGCGTGTGCGGCCCGGTCGCCGACCCGCGCTTCCACCCCGTGGACGCACCGGAACGCGCCGCGGCGCGTGCCCGCTTCGGCCTGCCTCCGACTGCCCCACTGGCCCTGCTGGTCGCCGGTTCCTGGGGCGTTGGACCGGTCCGGGAGGTCGCCCGTGACCTGCGCGACTGCGGCGCGGCCGTACCGCTCGTGGTCTGCGGCCGCAACGAGACGCTGGCCGACCAGCTCCGCGCGGACGGCATCGAACACGTCCACGGCTGGGTCGACGACATGCCCGGCCTGATGCACGCGGCCGACGTCCTGGTCCAGAACGCCGGCGGCCTGACCTCCCTGGAGGCCTTCGCCGCGGGCCTGCCCGTCGCCAGCTACGGCTGCATACCCGGCCACGGACTGACCAACGCGGCCGCCCTGGACGAGGCAGGCGTCGCCGCGTGGATCCGTGACCCGGCCCAACTCAAGCACGTGCTGGGTGAGTTGATCGACGGCCCGCGAGGGCTGCTGCAACGGGAGGCGGGCCTCGCCCTGTTCGCGGACGGCCCGGACGGCGGCCCGGCCACCGAGACGGCCAGGATCTGCCGGGCGGGCATCGGCCCCGCCGCGCCACCCACCACTGGGCCCGCGATCCCGCCCACCACTCGCCGGACCACCCGCCCGACCGTCCGGCGGCTCGCGACCACCACCGCCCTGGCCTGCGCGGTCTGGGCAGGCGCCGTCGGCACGGCGGTCGCCACGACCGAGAGCGGCCCGGGCCTGATGCACGCGATAGGCCAGGACCTCGACCTCGACAACCTGAGCTACGCCCACCACACGGGCCACGTGTCCCACGGGGGTTGTGCGAAGGAGCACCACGCATGACCGCCGGAGGCGTTCTTCTCACGACCGAGTGTTCCGCACCGCGCAACTCGGCCGCCGGGCGCACCGCTTCCACCGCGGGTTGCGGGAGGAGATGCGGCGTATGAAGACCGTAGGCCTTCTCTCCTACGATCACCGGTGCCATGCCGTGCAACTTCGTTGCCGCGCGCGCCACTTCCACCGTGAGTTGCGCGAGGAGGCGCCAGGCATGACGGCTATGGGCATTCTCTCTGCGACGGCCTGCGCCGCACCCCGCAACTTCGTTGCCGTGCGCCGCTTCCACCGCGAGTTGCGCGAGGAGGCGCCGGGCATGACGACCGCAGGCCTCCCCCCGGAGACCGTCTGTGCCGCGCCGCGCGTCCATGACGCCGCCTGCTCCGCCCGCGCCGCGTCCGCCGTGGGCTCCGCGAAGGGCCGCCTCTCATGACAGTCACCCGCCTCCTCCGTACGACGGCCCGCATCGCGCTGCCCGCACTGCCGGTCCTCGCCGCCGCGTACGCCGCCCCCGTCCTCTCCACCTACGGGCCGCTGCGCAACCGCGTGATGCCGCGCCTCGCCGGCCGCGGTCGGCCGGACCATGTGGCGCTCAGCTTCGACGACGGGCCGGACCCGCTTTCCACCCCGCTGTTTCTGCGCCTGCTCGACGAGCGCCGGGTGCATGCCACGTTCTTCCTCCTCGGCAGCCAGGCGGTACGCGCCCCGGGCCTGGTGCGCGAGATCGCCGCTGCCGGACACGAGATCGCCGTTCACGGCTGGCTGCACCGCCCGCTGCTGCTGCGCGGTCCGCGCGCCACTCACGACGACCTGGCCCGCGCCCGCGACACGGTCGGTGACCTCACCGGGCGCGCGCCACGGCTCTTCCGCCCGCCCTACGGCGTGATGTCGACCGGCGCCCACCTCGCGGCCCGCCGCCTGGCCCTCACGCCGGTGCTGTGGACGGCCTGGGGCGAGGACTGGAGGGCGCGCGCCACACCCGAGTCGGTGCACCGGACGGTCACCGAGGACCTGCGCGGCGGCGGCACGGTCCTGCTGCACGACTCCGACTGCACGTCGGCACCCGGCAGTTGGCGCGCCACCCTCGGCGCCGTGCCCCGCATCCTCGACACCTGCGCGCTACGGGGCCTGTCCGTGGGCCCGCTGCGGGAGCATGCTGTGGATCCGCTCTGAAGTTGACAATATTGTTGGCGCTCCTGGTCGGCGGAATTTACGTTCGCAAGTACCTAGACCAGGGAGCCCCCCATGCTTTCGAACGCCATGAACCGCCGGACCTTCCTCAACGGGTCGCTGACCGTCGCCGCGACGGCCGCACTCGCCGGTACAGGAACGAGCGCCGGCGCGGCGGACCGCACGACCTCCGGAACCCCGCTCACCGGACCGCTCCGGATCGACACCGGCCGTGTGTCCGGCGTGGCCTCCCTCGTCTCCGGCGTCACCGTGTTCAAGGGACTTCCGTACGCGGCGACCACGGAGGGCGCCAACCGCTGGCGTCCGCCGCAGCGGGCGACATCCTGGAGCGGCGTACGCGTCGCGGACACCTTCGGGGACATCTGCCCCCAGCAGATGATGGGTTCGGCCTCGGTCACCATGAGCGAGGACTGCCTCAACCTCAACGTCTGGACCGGCGCGGCGAGTTCACGCGAGAAGCGCCCGGTCCTGGTCTGGATCTACGGCGGCCGGTTCACCGGCGGCTACGCCTCCGACCCTGGCTTCGACGGCGCGGGCCTCGCCGCCAAGGGCCTGGTCGTGGTGACCCTCAACTACCGCACCGGAGCGTTCGGTTTCCTCTCCACCCCCGAACTCAGCGCGGAGTCCGGCCACCAGGCGTCCGGCAACTACGGTCTCCTGGACCAGATTTCGGCCCTGCGCTGGGTACGGCGCAACATTGCCGCGTTCGGCGGCGACCCGAACCGCGTGACGATCGCCGGCCAGTCTGCGGGCGGCGCCTCGGTGATGCACCTCATCTACTCCCCGCTCGCCAAGGGCCTGTTCCAGGGCGCGATCTCCGAGAGCGCCGGCGCCCGCGCCACCGGCGACCCCGAGATCGCCGCGCTGGCAGCGTCGTACCGCACCCTGAAAACAGCCGAGAGCCAAGGCACCGCCTACGCCGCAGCGCTCGGCGCCACCTCGCTGACCGCTCTCCGGGCCCTGGACAGCACCAAGTTGATGGCGGGTCAGAACGCCAACGACACCACGGTCAGCGGACCGGTGAACGGCAACCCGCCGGAGTTCCGCCCGGTCCTCGACGGCTGGGTCAAGCCGTGGACGTATGAACAGGCCCTGGTGGGAGGCCACTTGAACGACGTGCCCGTACTGGCCGGCGGCAACAAGGACGAGAACGGCGCCTCCCCGGCCCCGACGGTGAAGCTCGCGGACTACGTGAGCACCGCGGAGAAGGAGTACGGCACTCTCGCCGACGAGTTCCTGAAGCTCTACCCCGCCACCACCGACGCGGAGGTGGGCGAGGCCCGCAACGCCTCCGCCCGCGAGGGCTCGCGCGTCTCCGCGAACCTGTGGGCGGCGGAGTGGGCGAAGACCGCGAAGAGTTCGGTCTTCACGTACTACTGGGAGCACGTGCCGCCGACCGCGACAGGAGCCAACTCCCGTGGTGCGTACCACGGTTCGGAGATCAACTACGTCTTCGACAACCTCTACGCCACGAACCTGCCCTGGACCGACGCGGACCGCACGGTCGCCGACACCCTGTCCGACTACGTGGTGAACTTCGCGACCCACGGCGACCCGAACGGCCACGGCCTCACCCACTGGCCCACGGCGAACCACCGCTTCGCGACCACGATGGAACTCGGCGACCGCTTCGGCACGCTCGCCCTCGCGGACGCGGCCAAGGTGGACTTCTTCGAGCGGTTCTTCGCGAGCCAGAGGCCCTGGTGACGCAGGCGCGGCCTCAGTGATACTTCGAAGGCGGCGGTGCGGGACGTGCGGGCAAGGTGAAGTCGGGCTCACCTGATCGAAAGAGCCGCTCGCCGGACGGAGTCCGCCCGCACGACCGCGTCCGTGCCCCCGCCGCCCGAGGGCGCCCCGCCCCGCGCCACCTGCCACGCCTGGCCCGGCCCGACGCGTTGCCCCGCCTCAGGGAACGCGGCACCCCGCTCGTGTCGCCCGACCCGCTGGGCAGTGCCGACCACCTGGCCGTGATGTTCCTGTGGCGGCGGGGCGGCCCGGCCACCCGCGCCGTCCAGGTCCTGCCCGACAAGCTCGGCGACCCGCGCGATCCCGAGGGCAACCTGGTGGAACACCTGCCCGGCACGGACATCTGGCACTGGACGCTCCGCCTGCGCCACTACTCGCGCGGCACCTACGACCTCTACGCCGACGAGGGCGACGGACCGGCGCCGGCCTCATCCCGGTCGTGGCCCTGGCCGCATCACCCCAACTGGCGCGCCGCGCGACCCGCGCCGCCGGCCCGAACGTCCTGCCGGTCGGCGTGGTCACGGGGCGTGGGCGGCGGGCTGTATCTGGCCTGGCTGCTACGGCGGGAGTGGCGCGCCGCACGCCGGTGAACAGCTGAAGACCGGGAGAAGTAGGCTCTCGGCAGTAGGCGTGGTAAACGACCGCAGCAATTTACTTGAGTTACGCAACAATATGGTAAAGTGGGTCGCATGTCCACACCACCGATCCCCGAAGCCCCCTCCCCGGAGGTGACCGAGATCGAGCGAGCCCTCACTCGGATCACCTACCTGAGTACCCGCGCCCGCCAGCACGACCGGCTGATGGCCCTCGCCGGTGTGCCTCTGGACCGCGCGGCGGTGGCGTTGCTGCGGCAGGTCGCCGACTCCGACCCGCTGCGTCCGGGGGAGCTGGCCCATCGCCTCGGGGTCGAGGCCTCGCATGTGACGCGGACGGTGCAGCAGCTCCAGAAGTCCGGCTACGTCACCCGCGTGCCCGACCCCGACGACCGCCGGGCCCAGCGGATCGAGCTGACCGACGCCGGCCGGAAGGCCGTGAGCAGTGTCCGGGACGCCGGTGCGCGCGGCATGCAAATGGCCCTCTCGGAGTGGTCGACGGATGAACTGCAGCAACTGGCAACGCTGTTCCACCGCATGGTCGACGACTTCCTGAAGTACGCGATCGACGAGGACGGCGAGCCGGAGGTCGCGGCGCCGGTCGGCGCGGTCTAGTTCCTGGCCGGTGCGCGTCGTCTCGGTGCCGGGTGCGGATCGTGTGAGCCCCGGCCCCGCATCGCGCCGATGTCATCCGAGGTCGGCGACGATCTGCGGGAGGTCGGCAGTGGTGCGGATTCCGGGGGCTGCCGCGCAGACGAACGGCACGGCGTTCACCGCGCGGTTCGCGGTGTAGGACGGGGACATCGCCGCCATGCGGTCGAGGGGCACGGGGAACCTCAGGTCGACGTCGAGCGGCGCGTCTCCCTCGACCGAGACGTGCCAGCCGGTCGCGCGTAGATCCCAGGCGGGGTCGAGATCGGTGGTGCAGTACCAGTTGGCGCGGAACCGCAGCAGGGGTCGGCCCTTGCGCAGGCCGGACACGGTGAGCCGCTGCGCGGCCACCGTGCCGACCGGCAGCGTGCCCGCGGCAATTCGGGTGGTGCGACGGGCGGTTGCGACCTCGCCGACCGCCTCCACCGAGTCGAGCGGTGTCGAGAGCGCCTCCGCGAGCAGCCGCAACGACGGGCCGAAGCTGTCGCGCAGTCCGGCCAGGCGCTGTTCGCCGAACTCGGCAGGGGGCCGGCCGAAGCCCATCACCTCGAACAGCAGCCCGGGGGAGTCCCGTTGGGAGAGATCCGCGAATTCGTCGATCGCCAGCGCGTCGAGCCGCCGCTGGATCGAGGTGAGGGCGAGCGGCAGCGCCTCCGTGATGAATCCCGGACTGCTGCCCGTGCTGTGCACCGAGGTCCCGCCCCGCTCGCACGCCTCTTCGATCCGTTTCCGTGTGACCGGGTCGAGGCTGGGCGCGTGGTGGAACTCGCCGCGCGTCGACACGACGTTCACACCTGACGAGAGCAGCGTGCACACCTCGTCGAAATCGCAGGTGCGCGGGGTGTAGAGGACGCAGTCGGCGCCGAGCGCCAGGATCTCGTCGATGTCGTGCGTCGCGACGATCCCGGTGGTGCCGGGCCCGCCGCCGCTCAACTCGCCCGCATCCAGGCCCGCTTTGGCCGAGGTGTGGACATACACCCCGGCCAGGGTCAGGTTCGGATGCTCCAGTACGGCACGCAGCGTGCGGGCGCCGATGTTGCCCGTGGCCCACTGCACGACTCGGTAGCGCTGCACTCCATGCCGTAGCGGCTCGGTCATCGCCCACCCCTCGTTCCGGTGGGCGAGAACCGTACTCTCCGCAGTAGAGAGCGTCAATTACACCGATGGTGCCCGTCAGCCGTCCGTCAGTTGTGCACGGGGACGCCCGAGAGGCCGCCGAGACAGAACTGCCAGACCTCCTCGGCGGTGACCGGGGCCGCGTGACTGCCGGCCGGAACTCCGTTGCCCTGCGCGACGAACATGACCGTCTGCATCAGGATCGAGGCCTGGCGACGGGGCTTTCCGGCGGGGATGACGCCGGCGTCCTCGGCCTGCTCGACCAGCTCCGTGAACACCTGGTGCAGGGGGAGATGGGCGGTCGCCACCTGCGCGGGATGCTTCACCAGGAGTTGGAGCGCGAAGTCGCTGAACAGGGGGCGCTCCACACCGGGGTTGGACAGCGACTGCTCGAACAGCATCGTCACGCCGAGCCGCAGCGCCTGGAGCGGATCCGACTGGGAACCGGCCGTTTCGCGGATCTCCGCGGCCGACTTGGACAGCGCGTCCTCGAACAGGGCGAGCAGCAGCTCGTGTTTGCCGTCGAAGTGCTGGTAGAAGCTGCGCAGTGACTGTTTGGAGCGGTCCACGACCTCCTGGACCGTGAAGTCCGTCGTCCGCTTCTCCGCGATGAGTTCCTGTGCCGCGTCGAGGAAGCGCTGCACACGTTGTTCGGCGCGGAGCTTGGCGGCACGGGTGGAACGCTCAACGGCGCGCTGGCGCCAGGCTGGTTGTTCTTCGGGGACAGCTGTCACTTGAAGAACGATACTCCACTTCAGCGGTAACACCTCGGCTCCCCCTACCGAAGGACGCACCGCAAGTTTCGAGACCCTTACTTGCGTGAGATGAGAATGATATTCTCATCGCTATCCGTCCGGGTTGGCAGGAGGTTCGTCTGACATGGCATGGGACTTTTCCACCGAGCCGGAGTTCGAGGAGAAACTTGAGTGGATCCGGCGGTTCCGCTCCGAGCGCGTGGAGCCGCTGGACCTGCTCCATCCCGACCGGGCGTACCACCCGCTCGACGACGAACTCGGCACGATCGTCCGGGCGTTGAAGCAACAGGTCCGCGACGAGGGCCTGTGGGCACCGCACCTCGGCCCCGAACTCGGCGGCCGCGGCTTCGGCCAGGTCAAGCTGGCGCTCATCAACGAGATCCTGGGCCAGTCGAGTTGGGCTCCCGTCATCTTCGGCACGGCCGCACCCGACACCGGCAACGCCGAGATCATCGCCCGCTACGGCACCGACGAGCAGAAGGAGCGCTATCTACAGCCGCTGCTCGAAGGCGAGTGCTTCTCCTGCTTCTCCATGACCGAGCCGCAAGCCGGCGCCGACCCCACGATGTTCACCACCCGCGCCGAACGCGACGGCGACGACTGGGTCATCACCGGCCGCAAGTTCTTCTCCTCCAACGCCCGCACCTCGAAGTTCGTCATCGTGATGGCGGTGACGAACCCCGACGTCAGCCCCTACAAGGGCATGTCGATGTTCCTCGTGCCCAGCGACACCCCCGGCGTGCGCATCGAGCGCCACCTCGGCATCATGGGCGAGGCCACCGACGAGGGCATGCACGCACTCATCGCCTACGACGGCGTCCGCGTCCCCGCCGACGCACTGCTCGGCGGTGAGGGCCAGGCCTTCGCGATCGCCCAGACCCGGCTCGGCGGCGGCCGCGTCCACCACGCGATGCGGGTCGTGGGCCAGAGCCAGAAGGCGCTCGACATGATGGCCGAGCGGGCCCTGTCCCGCGAGACCCAGGGCGAGCGGCTCGCGGACAAGCAGCTCGTCCGCGCCGACCTCGCCGACTCCTACGCGCAACTCGCCCAGTTCCGGCTGTTCGTGCTCTACACCGCCTGGCAGATCGACAAGTACCAGGACTACAAGCGGGTCCGTAAGGACATCGCCGCCATCAAGTTCCTCACCCCGAAGGTGCTGCACGACATCGTGTACCGCTCGATGCATCTGCACGGCGCGCTCGGTGTGTCGAACGAAATGCCGTTCTCGGACATGTGGAACGGCGCTGCCGTCATGGCGGTCGTCGACGGCCCCACCGAGGTCCACAAGATTACGGTCGCCCGTGACGTCCTGCGTGGCTACGAAGCCGCCCCTGGCCTGTGGCCCACCCAGCACCTGCCCACCCGCCGCGAATGGGCCCGGAAGCAGCTGGAGGACCTGCTGTGACGCTCGCGAACACGGAATCACTCGCCCGCTGGCTGGACGACCGGGGCATCGCCCCCGGCGAACCAGTCGAGACGTCGTACATCTCCGGCGGCACCTCCAACGACATCTACGGCATCCGGCGCGGCGACCGCACCATGGTGCTGCGCAAACCACCGGAGAAGGTTCCGCCGGGGCGCAACGAGACCATGCTCCGTGAATACCGCGTTCTCAATGCCCTCAACGGCACGGACGTCCCGCACCCCGAGGCGATCGCCGTGTGCGACGACACGAGCGTGCTCGGCTCCTGCTTCTACCTCATGGCGCATGTCGACGGCTGGTCGCCGATGAACACCGACGGCTGGCCCGAGCCGTTCCTCAGCGACCTGTCCCTGCGCTCCGGCCTCGCGTACCAACTCGTCGAGGGCATCGCCAAGTTGGGCAACGTGGACTGGCGAGCGCAAGGACTTGAGGGCTTCGGCCGCCCCGACGGCTTCCACGACCGGCAGGTCGACCGCTGGCTCGCCCACCTCGCCAAGTTCAAGTTCCGGGAGATACCAGGCCTGGAGAACGCCGCTGCCTGGCTGCGGGAACACCGTCCCGCCCACTGGGAACCCGGCATCATCCACGGCGACTACCAGTTCGCCAACGTCATGTTCCAGCACGGCGCACCCGCCAGGCTCGCAGCCTTGGTCGACTTCGAAATGGCCACCGTCGGCGACCCGTTGCTCGACCTCGGCTGGGTCATCATGGGCTGGCCGGACGCCGACGAGGACCGCACCCAGAAGGGCTACGTCGACTACACCGGCATGCCCGACCGCGCCGACCTGCTGGAGCACTACGCCAAGGTCAGCGGCCGCGACGTCAGCGAGATCGACTACTACGTGATCCTCGCCCGCTTCAAGATGGCCGTAGTCCTCGAAGGCGGCTACGCCCGGCATGTGAAGGGCGAGGGCGGCAACCCGAAGATGGCCCACTACGGCGACGTCGTCCTGCAGATGGCCGCCCAGGCGGCCGAGCTCGCGGCGACGACGCGGCTATGAGAGCCGCCCGCTGCAATGCCGTCGGCGGCCCGGTGGTCGTCGAGGACATCCCCGAACCGGTCGTACCCGAAGGGGAGTTGGCCGGGCCGGAGGGCGGCGTCCCGGTCGACGTGCACTACGCGGCCGTCAACTTCGCCGACGTCCTCGTCATCGACGGCGCCTACCAGGTGAAGGCGGAGCCGCCCTTCACTCCGGGCAGTGAGTTCGCCGGCGTGGTGGCCGTGTCCGCGAACGGATTCGAGAAGGGCGAGCGGGTCTTCGGCTCGATGTTCGTCGGCGCCTTCGCCGAACGCGTCACCGCACGCCCCGCCGGCCTGAGCCGTATCCCCGAAGGAATCCCCACCGAGCGCGCGGCGGCCTTCGGCGTCGGCCACGCCACCGCCTTCGACGCGTTGCGCCTGGTCGCCGACGTACAGCCGGGCGAACGGGTCGCCGTTCTCGGCGCGGCCGGCGGGGTCGGCCTCGCGACCGTCGAACTCGCCGCGCTGCTCGGCGCGGAGGTCGTCGCCGTCGCCTCGACGGAGGAGAAACGGAAGGTGTGCGCCGAACAGGGTGCGCGGCTGACCTTGCCGTACGACGATCTGAAGCGGAGCCTGCGGGACGCGGGCGGCGCCGATGTCGTGATCGACCCGGTGGGCGGGCCGTACGCGGAGGAGGCGTTGCGGGCCATGTGCTGGGGCGGGCGGTTCGTGAGCGTGGGGTTCGCGAGCGGTGAGATCCCGCGTATCCCGCTCAACCTCCCGATGCTCAAAGGCGTCAGCCTGCACGGCTTCGACCTCGGCGGCTGGGCGCGGCACCGGCGGGACGATCTGGTCGCCGCCCGCACCGAACTCCACGGACTGTTCGCCGCCGGGAGGATCCGGCCCCGCGTCCACGCCGTGTATCCGCTCGCCGACGTCGCCGAGGCCCTCGGCCTGGGGCGCCGCGCCATCGGCAAGATCCTTCTGGAGGTCGCGCATGGAGTTTGAGTTCGACGACGAACAGCGGCTGCTCCAGCGAGTGGTCCGCGAAACGGTCACCAAGTCACGGTCACTGCCCGAGAAACAACTCTGGGACACCTACCTGGAGTTGGGCTGGCTCGACGCCCCGCCGGTGGAACTTGCCATCGTCCTGGAGGAGTTGGGGTACGCCGCCGATCCGACGCCCTTCCTCGCCACGGCCACCTGGTTCGCGCCGCTGGCCGGCCGGCTGCCGCGCGGCTCGGGCACCGGTGTCTTCGACGGGGAGGGGAAGTTCGTCCTCGACGCCGACCGTGCGGACGAGATCGCCCTTCTCACCTCCGGGGGCGTGGTCGTACGGGACGGAAAGGACCTGGCGGCCGAGCGGCTGTCCGTGTTCGACCCGACGCTGCATGTCGCCCGGGTGGACGCCCCGGACCTGGTCGCCGGCGTACCGGACCTGGCCCTGATGGGTCTGGCGGTGAGCACGGTCGGCAGTTGCCGGCGCATCCTCGACCTGGTCGTCGGCCATGTGAAGCAACGGCACCAGTTCGGGGTCCCCATCGGCTCGTTCCAGGCCGTCAAGCACAAGGCCGCCGACATGTACGTCGCCATCGAACGCGCCAAAGTCCTCGCCTACTTCTCCGCACTCACCATCGCCGAGGACGACCCCCGCCGAGGCAGGGCCGCCGCGATGGCCAAGGCCGCCGCGGGCGACTGCCAACGGGTGTGTTTCCGCAACGGGTTCCAGCTCTTCGGGGCCATGGGCTACACGTGGGAGAACGAACTGCAGATCCATCTCAAGCGGGCCAAGGCCGGGGACCTGCTCCTCGGAACGGCGTCCGAGCACAGGAAGGCGCTGCTGGTATGAGGCTGGCCCCCGACCCCGAGGTCGAGACGTTCCGCGCCGATTTCAGCGACTTCCTCGACACCCACCTGCCCACCCCCGAAGAGGCCACGGTCCGCTCCAAGTCCAGCGCGGACATACCCGATTGGGCCCGGCGCTGGCAGCGCAAGCTCTTCGACGCGGGCTGGCTGCTGCCCGCCCAGCCGCCCGAGTACGGCGGCCGCAACGCCACGCTGCCCCAAGTGGTCGCCCACCTTGAGGAGTTGTCCCGGCGCCGGATCTACCACAGCTTCAACCCGCAGGGCCTCAACATCATCGCGGCCTCACTGCTCACCTTCGGCACCGAGCAACAAAAACGCGACTGGGCCGTACCCCTGCTGCGTGCCGAGATCACCGCGTCGCTCGGCATGAGCGAGCCCGGAGCAGGCTCCGACCTGGCCGGCCTGCGCACCCGTGCGGCCCTTGAGGGCGACCACTTCGTGGTCAACGGACAGAAGGTGTGGACCTCGGGCGCGCACGACGCCGACGTCCTGCTCACCTTCGTCCGCACCGACCCCGAGGCCCCCAAGCACAAGGGGATCAGCGTCCTGCTCATCCCGACCGACTCCGAAGGTCTGGTCCGGCGGCCGTTCGGGTCGATCGCCGCACCGGACGACCTCGACTTCAACGAGGTGTTCTTCACCGACGTCCACGTCCCGAAGGAGAACCTCGTCGGCCCCCTCAACGAGGGCTGGCGCGTGGCCAACGGCTCGCTCGGCCACGAACGGACCCTGCTGTGGGTGCACTACGCCGAGCGCATGGACGCCCTGATCCAGGACGCGGCCTGCGACGAGGAGTGGTACGCCACCCTCCAAATGGACGTCCAGGCACTGCGGTTGCTCGGCTACCGGCTCCTCGGACCCGACCGCAACCCGGTGGAGATCTCGGTGCTCAAACTGCTCGGCTCCGAGGCCGCGCAGAACGCCGAGCTGCACGCCCTCGAACAGCACGGCGCCGAGGCGCTGTTGCATCCCGTGCAGACAGGGCCGTACACCCATATGAACTTGGAGACGTTCAACGCCAGTTGGTTCGAGCGGTACGCGCGCAGCTTCGGCGGGACGATCGCCGGCGGCACCTCCGAGATCCAGCGCAACATCATCGCCGAGCGCATCCTCGGCCTGCCCCGCTAGAGCCGTCGGTCCAGAGAGCCGACATCCCAGAGCCGACAGAGGACGAGACGCATGGACGAGATCCTGTACGAGGTCGACGGCCGGGTGGGGATCATCACCCTCAACCGGCCCGAGGTAGCCAACGCGCAGAACAGTGAGCTCCTCGACACCCTGGACGCGGCCTGGAGCCGGGCCGCGGCCGACGAGGACGTGAAGGTCATTCTCCTGAAGGCCAACGGCAAGCACTTCTCGTCGGGACACGACCTGAAGGACCGCTGGCCGGCGCCGAAGGAGATCACCCTGGAGTGGATCTACAGCGCCGAGACCCGCCGGTACCTGGAGTACACCCTGCGCTGGCGCAACGTGCCCAAGCCGACGATCGCCGCCGTGCAGGGCAAGTGCATCGCGGGCGGACTGATGCTCTGCTGGCCCTGCGACCTGATCGTGGCCGCAGAGAACGCCGAATTCTCCGACCCCGTCGTGCACATGGGCATCGGGGGAGTCGAATACCACGGCCACACCTGGGAGTTGGGCCCGCGCAAGGCGAAGGAGATCCTCTTCACCGGACGCGCCGTCACCGCCGAGGAGGCGGAGAAGGTCGGCATGGTGAACAAGGTCGTGCCGCTCGACCAACTGGTCACCGAGGCCCTGGAGTTGGCTCATCAGATCGCCCGCATGCCGTCCTTCGGCCTTCGTCAGGCGAAGCGCGCCGTCAACCAGAGCCTCGACGTCCAGGGCTTCTACGCCGCCATCCAGTCCGTGTTCGACATCCATGAGACGGGACACGGGAACGCGCTGAGCGTGAGCGGATATCCCATTCTCACGCAGCTCGACGCCATGAAGGAACGCATCAAGGGCCAGTAGTCCGCCGGGCCGATGGGCCGGGCCGGGACCGTCACTGCTCCTTGTGCGCGGTCGCGCCCCGGCTCATCGCCAGGACCGCGTCGCGGCGGCTCAGCGCCCCGAACGGTGAACCGCCCGTCGGGGTGGGGCTGCCGCAGATCCAGGTCGGACCGTCGGAGAGATGGTCGAGCGCCTCGGCCGCCACGTCGTCCGGATCGGCCAAGTCGCGACCGTAGGAACCCCCTTGGACGCCTTCGGTCCGGC
Source organism: Streptomyces sp. P5F9 (assembly GCF_057961495.1). Classification (NCBI taxonomy): domain Bacteria; kingdom Bacillati; phylum Actinomycetota; class Actinomycetes; order Kitasatosporales; family Streptomycetaceae; genus Streptomyces; species Streptomyces sp. P5F9. The sequence continues at coordinate 13,691 of NZ_JBXVPZ010000080.1, forward strand.
GCAGGGACGGGGTGTCGGTCCTGCCGAGGACCAGCCCCAGGACGTCCACCCCGCTGCCCTGCCACTCCGCCCACAGGCTCTCCGAGAGGATGAGGTCGAACGCCTTCGACGCGCCGTAGGCGGCGAGCGTGGCGCCACCCGCCCACGCGGCGCCCGAGGTCACCAGGACCACGGCTCCGCGCTTGCGCGCCACCATCGGGCCACCGAAACGGTAGGCCGCTTCGAGTACGGCCGTGCAGTTGCGCCGCACCAGCCCGAGATGGGTGTCGAGGTCCTTGTCGAGGAACGGCACTCTGCGGTCGTCGCTGCCCGCGTTGTACACGAAGAGTCCGACCTCCAGGCCCGCGGTCGCATTCTCCAACTCCGCCAGGGCACTCGGGGAGCTGAGGTCCAGGGCGACCGGGCGGACCTCGACGCCGTGGCGCGCGCGGATCTCGTCGGCGGACGCCTCCAGCACGGGCAGGCGCCGGGCCACCAGTACGACGTTCATCCCCTGGGCCGCCAGCCGGTGGGCGAACGCGGCACCCACCCCGTCCGACCCGCCGGCGATGAGACCCCACGGCCCGTACTTGGTGGTGAGGGATTCGGTCACTTCACACTCCTCATTCAGCTCATGCGGATCATTCAGGACGAACGGAGAACCTTCTTCTCGACCGCGTCCGACGACAGCACCGTCCCGATGATCCCAAGGTCGGCACCGGTCCTGCGTGCCACCTCACGCACCACGGCGACGTCCTTGCTCATCAGGTCCGCCAGCCGCACCGCGACCGAGTCGACCGACCCGCCACCGGCGACGACACCGAGCGCCCGGCTGGCACCGCTGCCGTGCTGCAGCGCCGCGAGAATCACCTTCTCGTCGATGCCCAGCCACCCCGCCACCCGCACCGCGTCGACGGCGAGACCGACCTGCGCCACGAACAGGGCGTTGTTGACGAGCTTGACCCGCTGACCGTTCCCGGCCGGTCCCACGAACATGACCGGCGAGGCGTACGCCTCCAACAGCGGGCGCATCTCCTCCAGTTGCGCCTCGTCCCCGCCGACCCACAGGGTGAGGCGGCCCGCGGCGATGTCGTGCGGCCCGCCCGAGAGCGCCGCGTCCAGCACCCCGACACCGCGCTCCGCACCCGCCTCGAAGAGCAGGTGGGCGGTCCCGGGATCGGACGTGGTGTGCTGGACGAGCGTCGCCCCCGCCGTCATGGCCGCGATGGCACCGTGAGGGCCGAGGCACACCGACCGCACCTGCTCGTCCGTCAGTACGACGACGAACACCACGTCGGCGTCGCGCACGGTCTCCTCGATCGTCGCGGCCCAACTCGGCCCGTCCGCACGGGCGATGGCGCGCCTCTCCGGGTGGCGCGAGTGGACGGTGACGTCATGCCCGGCGGCGGCCAGGCGCTCGACGATCGGCTGCCCCATGCGACCCGCCCCGATGAACCCGATCCTCAACTCTCCTCCAAGGACGGGGAAGTGGAAGTCGGCGCCAGCATCGCGCGTGGCCCCTCGGTGCCGTCGAGGTTGGCGTTGACCCGCTCGGCGATGCGCCAGCCCTCCGAAGTCCGCACCCAGCGCCAAGTGTTGGCCGAGACCTGGAACACCCAGAACCGGCCCGCGTCGGCATCCCAGCGCAGGTGGAGCGCATGGCTGCGGCCGGTCGCGTGGTCGCCGTCGACGACCACGTGCGGCGCGGTCAGCACGTGACCGCAGCCGTTGTGGATCACGCTCTGGTGCCCGGCGCCGTGGACCATGCCGACGATGCCGTCCCGGCCCTCCATCCGCAGGTGGGGGATCGCGTCGAAAACGCCGTCCTCGGTCCAGAGGGCGGCAGCAGCCTCACCTGAACCGCTGTCGACCGCGGGCCCGTACTGGGCGACGAGCTGCGTGATCTCGGACTGGTCCTCCAAGGCGCGCACCTTCGCCGCCAACAACTCTATGGTGGCGCGCAGTTGGGCAAGTTCGTCGGTCTCGCTCATGGGCGTTCAGCTCCCTGGTACGACGATGATGCGGGCCGGCCCGTCGGCGTCCCGTGCGGCGTCGAGCGCGGCCGGCACCCCGCCGAGGCCGACGGTGTGGCCGAGCATCGGCCCGACATCGAGGCCGCCGGAGCAGACCGCATGGAACGCCTCGTCCCAGTGGTCCATCGACGGGCCGCCCCCGAACTGGATGTTGATGCCCTTCCGCTTCGCGGTCAGGGTGTGCAGATGGTCGCCCTCCGGCGGACCGCCGACGGAGAAGATCCGGGTACCGCGGTCGCACCCTTTGATGATCGAGTCGAGGACGCCGGGGACACCGACGCACTCGAACACGACACAACTCGCCTGACGACCGGCCGCGTTGCGCCACGCCTCGTACGGCGAGACCACCGCCGGGTCGACGACCACGTCGGCGCCCATGGCCAGGGCGGTCGCGCGACGCGACGCCACGAGATCGGCGGCGACGATCGGACCGACGCCGAGGTTCTTGAGGCGGCCGATCGCCGACAGAGCGATGGCGCCGCAGCCGATGACCAACGGTGCCTCGCTCGCGGTCAGCCGGGCGCGGGACGCGGTCGACCAGCCGACCGAGATCGCGTCGGCGACACATACGACCTCGCTCGGCAGGTCCGACACCACGACCCGGGTGACGGCCTCGGTCAGCAGGAACAACTCCCCGAATCCGCCGGGTGATTCGGGGTTCTGGCCGATGATCCTGCGACCGCCCGGGGTGGCCAGCACGGGCAGCGAACTCACCCGCGTCCCGACCGGGATCCGGCGCTCGGCGCCGGGGCCGTGGTCCACGACCTCGGCGCAGTACTCGTGACCCATCACGATGTCGACGTCCTGGTCGTACGTCGACATCCCGCTGTCGTCGTCGACGCCCGCCTCCGGATGGTCCATGAAGTGCAGATCCGAGGCGCAGGTCCCGCACGCCAGCGAGCGGACGAGGAGTTGGCCCGGTCCAGGGACCGGATCGTCGACGGTCCGCGCCTCGACGCTCCCGCCCCGCAGCACAGCAGCACGCATCAGACTCTCCTCCGCACTCCGAAGTCCGTCCCCTTCGGACTGTAGCCACACAGAGGTAATTACAGAAGGTGGTCTCCTGTAATTGAGAGAACACGGCACCACCGGGACCCAGCCCGGTCATTACAATCACGGCATGGCAGAACCGCGCCGCGCCCCGGGCCGTCCACGGGACACGAGCATCAACGAACGGGCCCTCGCGGCAACGCGCGAACTCCTCGTCCAGCGCGGCTTCGACGCGACGACGATCCAGGCGGTGGCGGAGCACTCCGGCGTGCACGCCTCCGCCATCTACCGCCGCTGGCCGTCCCGGATCGAGCTGATCGAGGAGGCCACGTTCCCCGGGCTCAGCCCGCTGAGCGTCCGCCCGACGGGAGACCTCCGCCGTGATCTACGCCGGTTCGTCCGCGCCTACTCGGCGGCCTTCGGCGCCCCCGCGGCCCGTGCCGCCGCGGCCGGTCTCTTCGCGCACTCCCAGACGTCGAGCCGTCCCCGGCCGCCGGAGATGCTGCTGCGTGTGTCGGCGCGACCGCAGTTCCAGGACATCCTGCGCGCCGCGCCGACCGGGACCGTCGACCCCGCCGTGGACCCGGACGACGTCTTCGACATGCTCCTCGGCGCCGTACTGACCCGCACTCTCCTGTCCACGGTCACGGCCCGCAATCGCCCCGTCGAGCGCACGGTCGACATGATCCTGCGGATGCTACGGCCCCTCGACGGGCCGGCGTGATCAACTCCCGTTCCCGGCCTGGGCGTTGATATCACCGGCGCTCGTCCCGGAACACCTTCCCGCCCTTCATCACGAACCGGACGTCCGCCATCACGGAGACGTCCTCCAGCGGATTGCCCGGCACCGCGATCAGATCGGCGAGCAGTCCTTCCGCGATACGGCCCCTGTCGTCGGCGTCGATCAGCTCCGCCGCGTTGACGGTCGCCGCCTGGAGCGCCTCCAGGGGAGTCATCCCGCGGTCGACCAGGGCGATCAGCTCCTGGGCGCCGCGGCCGTGCGGAATCGCCGGTGCGTCCGTGCCCAGCGCCATGCGGACACCCGCCTTGCCGGCCCTGGCCACCACCGTCTTCGCCCGGGGGAAGATCTCGGCGGCCTTCTCCTTCAGCTCGGGCGCGGCATGGGACATGTCCATCCCGTCGATGAGAGCGGTGGTCGGCACCAGGAAAGTGCCGCGCTCCGCCATCAGCGCGATGGTGTCGTCGTCGAGCAGGAAACCGTGCTCGATGCAGTCGATGCGCGCCTCCACCGCGGACCTGACGGCCTCGGCCCCATGGGTGTGGGCCGCCACCTTCAGTCCGCGCCGGTGGGCCTCGTCGACGATGGCGCGCAGTTCCTCGTCGGAGTAGTGCTGCGCGCCAGGGGTGCCGGTGTGGGACATGACGCCCCCGGACGCGCAGACCTTGATGAGCCGTGCCCCGTGCTTGATCTGGTAGCGGACGGCCTTGCGCACCTCGTCGACACCGTTGGCAATGCCCTCTTCCAGGGAGAGAGGCATGATTCCGGGGGCGTACGCGGCGAACATCGTGGGGTCGAGATGCCCGCCGGTGGGCGTGATGGCGTGTCCGGCGGGCACGATGCGCGGGCCGTCGATCCAGCCGGCGTCGATGGCCTTGGCCAGCGCGACGTCCAGCAGATACCCGCCCGTCTTCACGAACAGGCCGAGGTTGCGGACCGTGGTGAACCCCGCGCGCAGGGTCCGCCGGGCGTTGCCCACCGCGCGGAGCATCCGCAGCGGGGGATCGTCCTGGACGGGGGAGAACGCGAGCGTCTCTCCCCGGCCGCCCATCAGGAGGTTGACCTCCATGTCCATGAGACCGGGCAGGAGAGTCACATCGCCGAGATCGAGAACCTCGCTCTCGCCGGCACCCTCGCCCGCGCCGCCGGTGTGCGCGATGCGGTCGCCCTCGACCGTGATCAGGCCCGACGACTCGACCTCGCCCGTCTCCACATGCAGTACACGCGCCGCCTTGAGCGTGAGCACGACCGGTCAGACCTTCGGCTCGACGACGAGGTCCATATAGGCGGCCCCGCTGTCCGGCACCCGGGCCTGCTTCCAGACCTCGACCGGGAACGACACGTTCACCAGGGAGAACATCAGGAGCAGCAAGTTGCGCTCCTGCTCCGGGAGTTCGGCGAGCGGGAACTTGTCGAGGTGGTCGGAGGCCTGTTCCAGGAGCGGGAACGCGGCGTCGTAGAAGGCCTGCATCTCCTCCATGGAGCTGGCCAGGCGCTTGCTGTACCGCTCGCGCTCGGACTCCAGGACCCACTCGCTGAACGGTTCGAGCACCGCGAACTCACTGGGCAGCATCGGTGTGCTCCTTGACGTAGTCGGCGACCGTCTTGTGCAGATGGCGGAGCAGCAACTCCTGGTCGCAGAGCGGGAATTCGGTGACGACCCGGCTCTTGAGCATCGTCTGGGTGGCTTCGAGGGTGTTGCCGTCCTGGAGCGCGTACTCCTTGAACGTCACCGCCGCCAGCTCCTGCTTCAGCCGCTCGCGCGCCGTCTTGGCGGGCACGAAGTACAGGTTGGCCTCGAAGAGGTGCTTGTCGACCGCCGTCGGCCAGTAGTGGTACGTCAGGTACCAGCCGGGCTTCCAGATCAGCAGGGTCGTGTTGGGGAAGAACTCGAAGGAATCGTTGCCCCACGCGCGGTGCCGGCCGGGGTTGAGGCCCGTCGGCAGATTGTCCAGGCCCTCGATGTCGGGCGCTTCCCACGGCCCGAACAGGCCGCTGCGCAGGGCCCGTTCGATCGGCTTGACGATGGTCAGGTCCTTGGGCGGGGACATGCCTCCCCAGGACGAGATCATCGAGTGCGGGGGGTGGATCTCGTAGTGCAGCGCCTCGTACCCGACGTTGAAGAGCTTGTCGGCCTCGTCCTTGACGGCCTGCTTCATGTGCAGGACGGGCGCGTGGTAGAACTCGGCGAAGGCGTCGATGAACAGCTTCCAGTTGCTGCCGATCTCCGCCTTGTACGTGAAGACCTCGGTCATCTCGTGGAAGGGGTAGCCCTCCAGGCCCTTCGCGAACTCGCCCAAGTACTCCTTGAGCGGCTGGGCGTCGGGGTCGAGGTTGACGAAGACGAATCCCTCCCAGACCTCGCAGCGGACCAGCTTCAGGCCGTAGTCCGCCTTGTCCAGGTCGAAGAACTCCTTCTCCTGCTGGACGAAGGTCAGATCGCCGTCGAGGCTGTAGCGCCAGGCGTGGTACTTGCAGGTGAACTGGCGGCAGGTGCCCTTGACCTCCTCGCCCGGGTAGTCGTTCCACACGAGCTTGTTGCCGCGGTGGCGGCAGACGTTGTGGAAGGCGCGGATCTCCTTGTCCTTGCCCCGCACGATCACCAGTGAGGTGTCGGCGACGGCGAGCTCCTTCGTGAAGTAGCTGCCGACCTTGGGCACTTGCTCGACCCGGCCGACGTTCAGCCAGGTCTTCTTGAAGATCGCTTCCTTCTCGGCCTCGTAGTACGCGGGGTCGATGGAGTCCTCGTAGTTCACCGGGCTGGTGCCCAGCTCGGGGTAGTTCTCGGTCCAGCTCCCGGCCTCGGGCTTGGCGAAGTGTGGCATAGGATCACCCCTCTCGCTTGTGAGAATACCATTCTCGTTTGGGGAAACTGAAGTTCTCTTCCGAGATCGCAGGGTCGAGTTCCACGCCGAAGGTGTTGAGGGCCATCGTGAGCATCGTGTAGGCGCCGATGGTGAACACCAGGTCCATCAGCTGGTGTTCGTCCAGGTCGGCGGCGAGCGCCGCGTAGGTCGCGTCCGACAGGCCCGAGTCGGTGTCCAGTTCGTCCACCGCCCGGTTGAGCAACGTGTCGGCACCCGTGCGGACTTCGTCGATCTCGGCCTCGGTCACCCCGGCCTTCCGGCCGATCAGGACATGACTCGCCCACTCGTACCTGCTCGCCCGCCGCCAGGCCACGCGCAGGACGGCCAGCTCGCGGACGCGCACCGGCAGAGTCGTGGTGTTGAGGTGCATGTTGAACGTCAGGAACGCCCGGGCCAGGGCCGGATGCCGCTGGAAGATCCCGAGAACGTTGGCCTCCGGCAGCTTCCGGTGCGGGTTGATGACCGAGAACAGGTCGTGGTCCCAGTCGTCGTACGGCACCGGGGGGATGCGGACGTCATTCCCGCCGGCGGTCCCTCCGTGCCCGGTGGCCGTCTTGCCGTCCTCGTCGTGCCGGCCGTGCTCGCTCACGTGTTCCGCCCACCGTTCACGCCGAGGATCTGGCCCGTGATGTAACCGGCCTCATCGGAGGCGAGGAAGGCGCAGGCCGCGGCGATGTCCTCCGGGCGCCCGACCCGCCGTACCGGAGTGCGCTGGATGTGCTCCTCGACCGTTCCGCCGAGCAGTCGGCGCTCCTCCGAGCGGCGCAGCATGGGCGTGTCGATGAAGCCGGGCGGGACCGCGTTGACCGTGATGCCCTGCGGACCCAGCTCCAGGGCCAGCGCCTTGGTCAGGCCGTTGACCGCCGACTTCGCGGCCACATAGTGCGTCATGAAGGGCTGGCCGGACTGCGCGCTGGACGAGGAGATGTTGACGATCCGGCCCCAGCCGGCCTCCACCATGTCCGGCAACACCGCCTGGACGCAGTGGAAGACGCCGTGGAGATTGACGTCGATGACCCGCTGCCAGGCCTCGAAGGTGAGGTTGGCGAAGCGCTTGTAGCCCTCCATGCCGGCCGCGTTGACCAGGACCGTGACCGGGCCGAGCTGCTCCCGGATCTCGGCCAGCGCCTCGTCCACCTGGGCCCGGTCGGAGACGTCGGCCTTCCGGGAGAAGCCCCTGTCGGACGGGTTGAGGTCGAGGGTGGCGACCTGGAGACCGTCGGCCTCCAGGCGCTGTGCGATGGCTTGTCCGATGCCGGAGCCGCCGCCTGTGACGAGGGCTGTCCTCATGCCGGAACCCCCTTCGTCTCGATCATGAAAATCTCCCTTCCAGATCTGAGAAGCATATTCTCGTCTCCGGTGCTTCCGGAAGTCCCGCGCAGGCGGGGGCTGTTCGCCGCTCTCCGTGGGTCTGTCAGCAAGTCGTCAGGATGACATTCTCGCTGCCGGATGGTTGATTCGCGTATAAGGAGAATGTAGTTTCCGCTTCATTGGAGCAAGCCGCCCATCCATGCGAGGAGAACAGGATGCGGTTCCAGGACAAGGTGGCGATCGTCACCGGAGCGGGACAGGGAATCGGCGAGGACTACGCCCGGGCGCTGGCCGCCGAGGGAGCACGGGTTGTGGTCGCCGACATCAACGAGGAGCAGGGGCAGCGGGTCGCCAAGGAACTGGACTCCGCGCTCTTCGTCAAGGTCGACGTCGGAGACCCCGCCTCGGCCGACGCGCTGGCCGCCGCCACCGTCGCCGAGTTCGGCCGCATCGACTACCTGATCAACAACGCCGCGATCTACCACAGCATGCGGCGCGAGGGCCTGACCACCGTCGACCTCGACTACCTCAACCGCTTCATCCAGGTGAACCTGATGGGCGCCCTGTACGTCACCCGGGCCGTCGTCCCGCACCTGACCGAGGGCAGCGCGATCGTCAACCAGTCGTCCGCCGCCGCCTACATGGCCAGCGGCTACTACGGCCTGGCCAAGATCGGCATCAACCACCTCACCGCCTCGCTCGCCGCCGAACTCGGCGGCCGGGGCATCCGCGTCAACGGCATCGCCCCCGGCCCCACCGACACCGAGGCCACGGCCACCGTCGTGCCGGTCGAGTTCCAGGAGCGGATGACCCAGGCCCTGGCCATCAAACGGATGGGCACGCCCGGCGACTTGACCCCCACCGTGCTGTTCCTGCTCTCCGACGACGCGGGCTGGCTCACCGGCCAGACCATCAGCGTGGACGGCGGACAGGTGGTGCGGCTGTGACCCGACTGCTCATCGACGGCCAACTCGTCGACGGGGAGCGGACGTTCCCCTCCCTCAACCCCGCGACCGGCGAGGTCTACGGCCACGCGCCCGACGCCACCACCGCCCAGGCCGAGGCCGCCGTAGCAGCGGCCCGCACCGCCTTCGACACCACCGCCTGGTCCACCGACGTACAGCTGCGCATCCGCTGTCTCGACCAGCTGCACCAGGCACTCACCGACCACGTCGAGGAGCTGCGCGAGCTCACGATCGCCGAGGTCGGCGCGCCCCGCATGCTCACCTACGGCCCTCAACTCGACGACCCCGTCAAGCTGGTGCGCTACTACGCGGACCTGCTGCGCAAGTACCCGCTGACCGAGGAACTCGGCGAGTCCGAGAGCCGCGGCCAGCGGCACCGGCGCTGGGTGGAGAAGGAGGCCGCAGGGGTCGTCGCGGCGATCATCGCCTACAACTACCCGAACCAACTCGCCCTGGCCAAGCTCGCCCCAGCGCTTGCGGCCGGCTGCACGGTCGTCCTCAAGGGCGCCCCGGACACGCCGCTGACCACCCTGTTCCTCGGTCAACTCATCGCCGAGCACACGGACATACCGCCCGGCGTGGTCAACGTCCTCACGTCGTCCGGTGCCGACGTCGGCGAGACGCTCACCGCGCACCCCGATGTCGACATGATCACGTTCACCGGGTCCACCGCGACCGGCCGCCGCATCATGGAGGCCGCGAGCCGCACGGTGAAGAAGGTCTTCCTGGAACTCGGCGGCAAGTCCGCCATGATCGTCCTCGACGACGCCGACCTCGCCACCGCCGCCATGTTCGCGGCCGGCACCATCTGCTCCCACTCGGGGCAGGGTTGCGCGCTCACCTCCCGGCTGCTCGTGCCCAGGGAGCACCACGACGAGATCGTCGCCATGGTGGCGGCGGGCCTCGGCCGTATCCCGCTCGGCGACCCGGCCGACCCCAAGACCTTCGCGGGCCCGCTCATCAGCGAGCGCCAGCGCGAGAAGGTCGACGGCATGGTCGAGAGGGCCGTAGCCGCAGGTGCGAACCTCGTCACCGGAGGCGAGAAGATCGATCCCGGCTTCTTCTACCAGCCGACCCTGCTCAGCAACGTCGATCCGGACAGCGAGATCGCCCAGGACGAGGTCTTCGGCCCGGTGCTCGTGGTGATCCCCTACGACGACGATGACGACGCCGTCCGCATCGCCAACAACTCCATCTTCGGCCTCTCCGGCGGCATCCAGAGCGGCGACGACGAGCGGGCCATCGCCCTCGCCCGCCGTATCCGCACCGGCACCTTCAGCATCAACGGCGGCAACTACTTCGCCGCCGACGTCCCGTTCGGCGGCTACAAGCAGTCGGGCATCGGCCGCGAGAGCGGTGTGGCCGGGCTGGAGGAGTTCCTGGAGTACAAGGCGTTCGCGGTCGTGGTCCGGTCATGATGCCGCTCGAAGGCATCCGCGTCCTCGAAGTCGCCATGTACGGCTTCGTGCCCTCGGCGGGAGCCGTCCTCTCCGACTGGGGAGCGGACGTCATCAAGGTCGAGCACGCCGTTACCGGCGACCCGCAACGCGGTCTGCGGCAGACCGGCACCATGCGCGTCGAGGGCGACCCCAACCCCAACGTCGAGCACGCCAACCGCGGCAAGCGCAGCCTCGGCCTCGACATCTCCCGCCCCGAGGGAAAGGACGTTCTCCACGACCTCGCCCGGCGCTCGGACGTGTTCCTGACCAGCTTCCTTCCCGGTCACCGGGAGCGGTTCGGCATCGACGTCGACGACATCCGTAGCGTCAATCCCCGGATCATCTACGCCCGGGGCAGCGCCTTCGGCCCGCGGGGAGCGGAGGCGGGGAAGGGTGGCTACGACATGACGGCGTTCTGGGCCCGCGCCGGCACCGCCGCGAGCATCACCCCGGCCGGTACCGACGGCATCGTCAACCCGCCGTCACCGGCCTACGGCGACACCATCTCCGGCACCAACCTCGCCGGCGGCATCGCGGCCGCGCTCCTGAAACGCGAGCGCACCGGTGAGCCGTCGGTCGTGGACGTCTCCCTGCTCGGCAGCGGACTGTGGGCGATGGGCCACGCCACCGCGCTCTCCCTGCACCTCGGCAAGCCCTGGATCCCGCCGCCCGTCGGCACCCACGGCTCCGTCACCAACCCCCTGTCCGGGCTGTACGAGACCTCCGACGGCCACCATCTGGCGTTCGTCATGATGCAGCCCGGCAAGTTCTGGGCCGATGTGTGCCGGCACATCGACCGCCCCGAACTCGCCGACGACCCCCGCTTCGACACGGCGGAGAACCTCGTTTCCCACACGGCCGAGGCCGTCAAGATCCTGCGTGAGGTCATCGCCACCCGCACCCTCGCGGAGTGGAGCAGGTGCTTCACCACCCTGGCCGGGCCGTGGGCCCCGGTGCAGGACTCCCTGCAAGTGGGCGACGACCCGCAGATCAGAGCGAACGAGTACCTCCTGCGCGCAGGAGAGCTCGAACTGGTCGCCAGCCCCGTGCAGTTCGACGTGCACGCCCCACAACTCGGGCCCGCACCCGAGTTCGCCGCCCAGACCGAGGAGATCCTCCTCGAACTGGGCCTGGACTGGGACCGCATCATCGCGCTCAAGGCGGCGGGCGCGGTCACCTGATCACCCGACAGCGGGACTCATTCTCAACGAGGAGAACCGATGAGACGCTTGCTCATCCCCGCGCTCGTCCTGGCCCTCGCGGCCGCGGCCGGATGCTCCGGCCGCACCAAGTCCGCGGACACCAGCAGCCCTTCCACCACCGGAGCCGCCGACACCGCCACCGCGGACTTCGGCACGCTCAAGTCCGTGTGCGGGAAGGGGACGGCCAAGACCGTCACCAGTCAGGGCGTCACCGCCTCCGACATCAAGGTCGGCGTCTTCTCCGACGTCGGGTTCACCAAGAACCCGGAGTTCGAGAACGCGGCGAAGGTCTTCACCTCCTGGTGCAACGCCGCCGGCGGGATCAACGGACGCAAGATCACGCCCGAGACGCACGACGCCCAGCTCATGCAGGTCAACCAGCAGATGATCTCGGCCTGCCGCACCGACTTCTTCGAGGTGGGCGGCGGCGCCGCCCTCGACGGCCTCGGCGTCAAGACCCGCCTGAAGTGCCTGCTCCCCGAGTTCCCGGCACAGGTCACCTCCGAGGTCGGCGCCGACCTCCAGGTCATGACCCAGGGCGCCTCGTCCGGATACGCGCCCTACGCCGGCTACTTCTCCTGGCTGCTCAAGGAGGCGTACCCGTCGTCGGCGAGCGGCGTCGGCATCATCACCGGAGACGTGCCCGTCACCAAGGTCATCGCGGCCCAGGACAAGGAAGTCCTCACGGCGATGGGCGCCAAGGTCACTTACTCCGACCTCTACCCCGCGCAGGGCGTCTCCGACTGGACGCCGTACGCCCAGTCCATCAAGACGAAGAAGGTCAAGGGCCTTGTCTTCCTGGGGGACTTCACCCAGCTGGCGAAGCTGGAGCAGGCGCTCACCAACATCGACTACAAGCTCGACTGGGTCGACGCCAACAACAACGCCTACGGCCCCGCGTTCCTCAAACTGGCCGACACCGCGCTGAGCTCCCAGACCAACTTCGCGAGCATCGACGGGACTTACCCGCTGGAGAAGGCGGACGACAACCCGGCGACCAAGGAGATGGTCGCCCTGTTCAAGAAGTACGCGCCCGACGCACAGATCACCCTGCCCGCCGTGCACGCCTTCTCCACCTGGCTGCTGTTCGCCACCTCGGCCCGTGACTGCGCGGAACTGACCCGCAGTTGTGTCCTCGCCAACGCCAAGAAGCAGACCGAGTGGACCGGGGGAGGGCTCCAGGCCCCGGTGAACCTGACCAAGCCCGACGAGCCCGTGAAGTGCTTCAACGTGGAGAAGGCCACCACCAGCGGCTGGGTCCCCGCCGACTTCAAGCCGACCGACGGCGCCTACCGCTGCGACGCGCCCGCCTACAAGTACAAGGGCAACTACGGCAAGCCGCCGACGCTCGCCGACGTCGGCAAGTCGCTCGCCGACCTCAAGTAGCCACGCCCGCACCCCCGTTCACCACGGCAGGAAGGAAGGACCGTGAAGGTACGAGTCGACCCGGAGCGCTGCCAGGGCCACACGCTCTGCGCGATGCGCGCTCCGGACACCTTCGAACTCAGCGAGATCGACGGGCACTCCTCGGTCGTCCAGGAAGAAGTCCCCGCCGACCAGGAGGCGGCCGTCCGCGAGGCGGTCCTGTCCTGTCCGGAGCGGGCGATCTCCCTCATCTCCTGACCCCCCACCTCATCCACCGAGCAGGAGAGGACTCCGCATGACCACGGAAGACGCGGCCGTCGACGACGACGCCGGCCGCAAGCACCCGCAGGTGCACTTCGACCGGCACACACCCGACTACCGCGACCGGTTCGAGGACATCACCCACGAACTGCACGGACAGTGCCCGATCGCCTGGACGGAGACCCACGGCGGTCACTGGGTCGCCAGCGGCAACCGCGAGGTCTTCGAACTCGCGAGGTCCGCCGAGTTCCTCTCCAACGACCATGACGTGAAAGGGGAACGGCGCGGCTACAAGGGCATCTCCATCCCCCCGCCGCCCCGCGCCCGGGAGGCCCAGGGCGGCTTCCTGGAGATGGACCCGCCGGACCAGCGCTACTACCGGCAGACCCTCAACCCGTATCTGTCGCCGGCGGCCATCCAGCGCTGGATCCCGTTCGTCGACGAGATCGTGCGCGCCAGCATCGACGAGAAGATCGAGTCCGGGCGCATCGACTTCGTCGACGACCTCGCCAACATCGTCCCGGCCGTGCTCACTCTGGCGATGATGGGCATCCCGCTGGAACGCTGGACCATCTACAACGAACCGGCCCACGCCTCCGTCTACACACCCCCCAACTCCCCGGACCGGGAAAGGGTGTTGGACCTCAGCCGCAAGATGGGCATGGACCTCATGGGCCAGCTCATGGAGATCCGCAAGACGCCCCGACCGGGTCTGGTGGACGCGCTGGTCCGCGCCGACCTCAACGGCCGCACCCCGGACGACGGCGAACTCCTCGGCGTACTCGCCCTGTTGATCGGCGGCGGCTTCGACACCACCACCGCGCTCACCGCCCACGCCCTCGAATGGCTCTCGCAGAACCCGGAGGAACGCGCCCGGCTCAGCCGCGACCGGAAGACCCTGCTGGACTCCGCCACCGAGGAGTTCCTGCGCTTCTACACCCCGGCCCCCGGCGACGGACGCACCTTCTCCGCCGACTGCGAGATCGCCGGCACCGAGTTCAAGGAGGGCGAACGCCTCTGGCTCTCCTGGGCGATGGCCAACCGCGACCCCTCGGTCTTCCCCGACCCCGACACGATCGACATGGAACGCAAGGGCAACCGGCACAGCAGCTTCGGCCTCGGCATCCACCGCTGCATCGGCTCCAACGTGGCCCGCACGGTGTTCAAGCGGATGGTCACGGCCGTACTCGACCGGCTGCCCGACTACGAGTGCGACCCCGAGGGCGCCGTGCACTACGAGACCATCGGCGTCATCCAGGGCATGCGCCACCTCCCCGCGGCTTTCACGCCGGGCAAGCGGCTCGGCGCCGGACTCGACGAGACCCTCGCCGAACTCCAGAAGGTCTGCGACGAACAGCGCCTCGCCGAACCGGTCACCGTCCGCACGGCGAAGGCACGGATCGGCACATGAACTCCCCAACCCGCCCGGGGCCGTTGGTCACAGAGGAGAACGCGTTCTTCTGGGCCTCCGGCGCGGACGGCCGGCTGCGGCTGGCGGAGTGCGAGTCCTGCGCGGCCCTCATCCACCCGCCGCAGCCGGTCTGCCGGTACTGCCACGGGCACGACATCGGCGTCCGGGCCGTCTCCGGCCGCGCGACGCTGATCGGCTTCACCGTCAACCACCGCTTCGCCCTGCCCGGCCTGCCCGCGCCCTACGTCGTGGCCCAGGTCGCCGTCGAGGAGGACCCCCGGGTCCGGCTCACCACCAACGCCGTCCAATGCGCCCCGGACGAACTGGAGTTGGGCATGCGGATGGAGGTCGTCTTCGAACAGGTCGAGGACGCCTGGCTGCCCCTCTTC
>NZ_JBXVPZ010000081.1:0-28639 GCF_057961495.1 Streptomyces sp. P5F9
CCCCGACACCCCGACACCCCCGAGGAGGCGCTCAATGCGCTTCAGACATCGAGCAGTTGCCGGGTTCGCGACCCTGCTGCTTCCGCTCGCCGCTCTCGTCGGTCTGGCCGCGCCCGCCGAGGCCGCGTCGACCGCCACGGCCACCTTCACCAAGTCCAGCGACTGGGGTACCGGCTTCGGCGGCCAGTGGACCGTCAAGAACACCGGTACCAGCGCGATCAGTTCGTGGACGGTCGAGTGGGACTTCCCCTCCGGTACGTCCGTCACCTCGGCCTGGGACGCGGACGTCACCAACTCCGGCAACCACTGGACCGCGAAGAACAAGTCCTACAACGGCACCATCGCCGCGGGCGCCTCCGTCTCCTTCGGTTTCAACGGCGCCGGCTCCGGTTCGCCCTCCAACTGTCTGCTGAACGGCGGCAGTTGTGACGGCGGCACCACAGTCCCCGGTGACGCGGCCCCCTCCGCGCCCGGCACCCCCACCGCCTCCTCGATCACCGACACCTCGGTGAACCTGTCCTGGAGCGCGGCCACCGACGACAAGGGCGTCAAGAACTACGACGTCCTGCGCGACGGCACCAAGGTCGCCACGGTGACGACGACGTCGTACACGAACACCGGCCT
Source organism: Streptomyces sp. P5F9 (assembly GCF_057961495.1). NCBI lineage: Bacteria > Bacillati > Actinomycetota > Actinomycetes > Kitasatosporales > Streptomycetaceae > Streptomyces > Streptomyces sp. P5F9. The sequence goes on from NZ_JBXVPZ010000081.1 coordinate 625, forward strand.
GACCGCCGGCACCGACTACTCGTACACCGTGCAGGCCCGCGACACAGCCGACCAGACGGGACCGGTCAGCGGCGCGGTCGCCGTGCACACCACCGGCGGTACGACCACTCCCCCGGCCACCGGCAGCGCGGTCAAGCTCGGGTACCTCACCGAGTGGGGCACGTACCAGCGCAACTACCAGGTCAAGAACCTGGTGACCTCCGGCTCCGCGGCGAAGATCACGCACATCAACTACGCCTTCGGCAACGTCACCAACGGGCAGTGCGCGATCGGCGACGCCTACGCCGACTACCAGAAGACGTTTACCGCCGACCAGTCGGTCAGCGGCGTCGCCGACACCTGGGACCAGCCGCTGGCCGGCAACTTCAACCAGCTGCGCGAGCTGAAGGCCAAGTACCCGAACATCAAGATCCTCTGGTCCTTCGGCGGCTGGACCTGGTCCGGCGGCTTCGCCCAGGCCGCGGCCAACCCGACCGCGTTCGCGCAGTCCTGCTACAACCTGGTCGAGGACCCGCGCTGGGCCGACGTGTTCGACGGCATCGACATCGACTGGGAGTACCCGAACGCCTGCGGCCTGTCCTGCGACACCAGCGGCGCTGCGGCGTACAAGAACCTGATGTCCGCCCTGCGCGCGAAGTTCGGCTCCAGCAACCTGGTCACGGCGGCCACCACGGCGGACGGCACCTCGGGCGGCAAGATCGACGCCGCCGACTACGCGGGCGCGGCCCAGTACGTCGACTGGTACAACGTGATGACGTACGACTTCTTCGGCGCCTTCAACGCGACCGGCCCCACGGCCCCGCACTCCCCCCTCACCACCTACAGCGGCATCCCGACACCGGGCTTCACCACGGCCGACGCGATCGCCAAGTTCAAGTCGAAGGGCGTCCCCGCGAACAAGCTGCTCATCGGCATCGGCTTCTACGGCAGAGGCTGGACCGGCGTGACCCAGGCCGCACCCGGCGGGTCGGCGACCGGTCCGGCCGCGGGCACCTACGAGCAGGGCATCGAGGACTACAAGGTCCTCAAGACGTCCTGCCCGGCCACCGGCACGATCGCCGGCACGGCGTACGCCTACTGCGGCAACAACTGGTGGTCGTACGACACCCCGAGCACGATCGCCGGAAAGATGAGCTGGGCCAAGACCCAGGGTCTGGGCGGCGCGTTCTTCTGGGACTTCAGCGGCGACACCAGCAACGGTGAGCTGGTGAGCGCCATCAACAGCGGGCTCGCATAAGCGGGCTGCCGATGGGAACTACCTGTAGGACCTAGGCGACATTGACGCGCTGACCGGGCGGGGCTGCCTCCAGCCACGCGAGGAAACCGGTCAGCGCGTCTTCGCTCATGGCCAGTTCGAGGCGCGTGCCCCGGTGCAGGCAGGTGAGGATGAGCGCGTCGGAGAGCAGTGCCAGCTCCTCCTCGCCCTCGGGGAGGCGGCGGCCGGCGACCTCGATCGCCGAGCGTTCCAGCGTGCGGCGCGGGCGGTAGGCGTAGGAGAAGACGCGGTACCACTCGATGCGGTCGCCGTTGTAGCGGGCGACGCCGTAGCTCCAGCCCTTGCCGTTGGTGTCGGGTTTCTCCGGGACGTCCCAGCGGAGCGAACAGTCGAAGGTGCCGCCGGAGCGCTGGATGAGTCTGCGGCGCAGGCCGAAGACGAACAGCCCCACCACTGCCAGGGCCACCACGATTCCGCACGCAGTCAGAGCGAGGACCATCGACACCGACCTCCTCGTCTCCTAGGTAAAACAGGTAACGGAACGGAAAAAACACCCACATTCGCCTCAGCCGCGGCTGGGGCCGGATTCCTCCGGTCCCAGCCGCGGCTGAGTCACGTCATCGCGTCCGCGCTGGGTTCAGCGCGTCTCCACCGCACGCAGTCGGACGTCGGCGCGGCGCTCGGCGGACTCGTCGCCCTCCGCCTTCGCACGCTCCAGTTCCCGCTCCACGCGCTGGACGTCGATCTCGTCCGACAGCTCGGCGATCTCGGCGAGCAGCGACAGCTTGTTGTCCGCGAACGAGATGAAACCGCCGTGCACCGCGGCGACGACCGTCCCGCCGTCGCTCGTGCGGATGGTCACCGGGCCCGACTCCAGCACACCGAGCAGCGGCTGGTGACCGGGCATGACGCCGATGTCGCCGGACGTGGTGCGCGCGACGACCAGGGTGGCCTCGCCGGACCAGACCTGGCGGTCCGCGGCGACGAGCTCGACATGCAGCTCAGCAGCCAAGGTGGGCTCCTCGGGTCACCACCCGGCGGTCGTGCCGGGTGTGGGTTCAATTCTAGTAGGCATGAAAGAGGGGGTGGGACACGCCCCACCCCCTCAGGTGAAGCACGGGGTCAGGAGACGCCCAGCTCCTTCGCGTTCGCCTTCAGGTCCTCGATACCGCCGCAGAGGAAGAACGCCTGCTCCGGGAAGTGGTCGTACTCGCCGTCGATGATCGAGTTGAAGGCCACGATCGACTCGTCCAGCGGGACGTCCGACCCGTCGACGCCGGTGAACTGCTTGGCGACGTGGGTGTTCTGGGACAGGAAGCGCTCCACGCGACGGGCACGGTGGACGGTGAGCTTGTCCTCCTCGCCCAGCTCGTCGATACCGAGGATCGCGATGATGTCCTGGAGGTCCTTGTACTTCTGGAGGACCGTCTTGACGCGCATCGCGGTGTTGTAGTGCTCCGCCGCGATGTACCGCGGGTCCAGGATGCGGGACGTGGAGTCCAGCGGGTCCACGGCCGGGTAGATGCCCTTCTCGGAGATCGGACGGGAGAGAACCGTCGTCGCGTCGAGGTGGGCGAACGTGGTGGCCGGGGCCGGGTCGGTCAGGTCGTCCGCGGGGACGTAGATCGCCTGCATCGAGGTGATCGAGTGACCGCGGGTCGAGGTGATGCGCTCCTGGAGGAGACCCATCTCGTCGGCCAGGTTCGGCTGGTAGCCCACCGCGGAGGGCATCCGGCCGAGCAGGGTCGAGACCTCGGAACCGGCCTGCGTGAAGCGGAAGATGTTGTCGATGAAGAACAGCACGTCCTGGTTCTGCACATCGCGGAAGTACTCCGCCATGGTCAGACCGGCCAGGGCCACGCGCAGACGGGTGCCCGGGGGCTCGTCCATCTGGCCGAAAACGAGCGCCGTCTTGTCGATGACGCCCGAGTCGGCCATCTCCTCGATGAGGTCGTTGCCCTCACGGGTGCGCTCGCCGACACCGGCGAACACGGAGACACCGTCGTGGTTGTTGGCGACGCGGTAGATCATCTCCTGGATGAGCACCGTCTTGCCGACACCGGCACCGCCGAACAGGCCGATCTTGCCGCCCTTGACGTACGGGGTGAGCAGGTCGATGACCTTGACGCCGGTCTCGAACATCTCGGTCTTCGACTCAAGCTCGTCGAAGCGCGGGGCCTTGCGGTGGATGGACCAGCGCTCGCCCGTGTACTTCTCGTCGCTGTTCAGCACCTCACCAAGGGTGTTGAACACCTTGCCCTTGGTGAAGTCGCCGACCGGGACGGTGATACCCGTGCCCGTGTCGGTGACGGCGGCCTGGCGGACCAGACCGTCGGTGGGCTGCATCGAGATCGTGCGGACCAGGCCGTCACCCAGGTGCTGGGCGACCTCCAGGGTCAGCGTCTTCTGCGCACCGTCCAGGGCCGGGTCGGCCACCTCGACGTGCAGAGCGTTGTAGATCTCCGGCATCGCGTCGACGGGGAACTCCACGTCGACGACCGGGCCGATGACCCGGGCGACGCGGCCCGTGGCAACGGCCGTCTCAACTGTCGTCGTCATTACTTGTCACTCCCCGCGGTCGCGTCGGCCAGGGCTGCGGAGCCACCGACGATCTCGCTGATTTCCTGGGTGATTTCGGCCTGGCGGGCCGCGTTGGCAAGACGGGAGAGTGTGGTGATCAGGTCTCCCGCGTTGTCGGTCGCCGACTTCATCGCGCGGCGGGTGGCCGCGTGCTTGGAGGCGGCCGACTGGAGCAGTGCGTTGTAGATACGGCTCTCGACGTACCGCGGCAGCAGGGCGTCCAGGACGTCCTCCGCCGACGGCTCGAAGTCGTACAGCGGAAGGATCTCGCCCTGGGGCGTGGCCTCTTCCGCGACCTCTTCGAGGCTGAGGGGCAGCAGCCGGCTGTCGATCGGCGTCTGCGTCATCATCGAGACGAACTCGGTGTAGACGATGTGGAGTTCGTCCACGCCGCCCTCCGCCGTCTCCGTCTCGATCGCCTCGATCAGCGGACCCGCGACCTTCTTCGCGTCCGCGTACGTGGGCTCGTCGGTGAAGCCGGTCCACTGCTCCGAGATCTTGCGCTCACGGAAGTTGTAGTGGGCGACACCGCGGCGGCCGACGATGTACGTGTCGACCTCCTTGCCCTCGGCCACAAGACGCGCGGTCAACTGCTCCGCCGCCTTGATGGCGTTGGAGTTGAAGGCGCCGGCCAGACCGCGGTCGCTCGTGAGGAGCAGTACCGCGGAACGGGTCGGCGTCTCGGCCTCGGTGGTCAGCGGGTGCCGGGTGTTGGAACCCGTACCGACCGCCGTGACCGCGCGCGTCAGTTCCTTCGCGTACGGCGTCGAGGCCTGCACCTTGCGGTGCGCCTTGACGACGCGCGAGGCGGCGATCATCTCCATCGCCTTGGTGATCTTCTTGGTCGCGGTGACGGATCGGATGCGACGCTTGTAGACCCGGAGCTGGGCTCCCATGAGTCAGGTCCCTTCCTACGTCACTTGGCCGCGGCCGGGGCGTCCTCGCCGAGGAGCTTGCCGTCCGAGGTCTCGAACTGCTTCTTGAACTCGGCGATCGCGTCCGCGGCGGCGGTGAGGGTGTCGTCCGACATCTTGCCGCCCTCCTTGATGGAGGTCATGAGGCCCTGCTCCTTGCGGTGCAGGTACTCCAGGAGCTCCTTCTCGAAGCGGCGGATGTCGTCGACCGGTACGTCGTCCATCTTGCCGGTGGTCGCGGACCACACGGAGACGACCTGGTCCTCGGTGGGCATCGGCTGGTACTGCGGCTGCTTGAGCAGCTCGACCAGACGCTGACCGCGCTCCAGCTGGGCCTTCGACGCGGCGTCCAGGTCGGAACCGAAGGCGGCGAACGCCTCCAGCTCGCGGTACTGGGCGAGGTCGAGGCGCAGTCGGCCGGAGACCTGCTTCATCGCCTTGTGCTGCGCGGAACCACCGACTCGGGAGACGGAGATACCGACGTTCAGCGCGGGGCGCTGACCGGCGTTGAAGAGGTCCGACTCCAGGAAGCACTGGCCGTCGGTGATGGAGATGACGTTGGTCGGGATGAACGCCGAGACGTCGTTGGCCTTGGTCTCGACGATCGGCAGACCGGTCATCGAGCCCTTGCCCATCTCGTCGGAGAGCTTCGCGCAGCGCTCAAGCAGACGGGAGTGCAGGTAGAAGACGTCACCCGGGTAGGCCTCGCGGCCCGGCGGGCGGCGCAGCAGCAGGGACACGGCGCGGTAGGCGTCGGCCTGCTTGGAGAGGTCGTCGAAGATGATGAGGACGTGCTTGCCGTCGTACATCCAGTGCTGGCCGATGGCCGAACCGGTGTACGGGGCGAGGTACTTGAAGCCGGCCGGGTCGGACGCCGGGGCGGCGACGATGGTCGTGTACTCCAGCGCGCCGGCCTCTTCGAGCGCACCACGCACGGAGGCGATGGTGGAGCCCTTCTGACCGATGGCGACGTAGATGCAGCGGACCTGCTTGTTCACGTCGCCCGAGCGCCAGTTGTCGCGCTGGTTGATGATCGTGTCGACGGCCAGGGCGGTCTTGCCCGTCTGGCGGTCACCGATGATCAGCTGGCGCTGGCCGCGGCCGATCGGGGTCATCGCGTCGACGGCCTTGTAGCCGGTCTCCATCGGCTCGTGCACCGACTTGCGGACCATGACGCCCGGGGCCTGCAGCTCCAGGGCGCGGCGGCCGGTGGTCGCGATCTCGCCGAGGCCGTCGATCGGGTTGCCGAGCGGGTCGACGACACGGCCGAGGTAGCCCTCGCCGACGGCGACGGACAGGACCTCTCCGGTGCGGGTGACCGGCTGGCCCTCCTCGACACCGCTGAACTCGCCGAGGATGACGGTACCGATCTCGCGCTCTTCGAGGTTGAGCGCGAGACCGAGGGTGCCGTCCTCGAACTTCAGCAGTTCGTTGGCCATGGCCGAGGGCAGGCCCTCGACCTTCGCGATGCCGTCGCCGGCAAGGGTGACCGTACCGACCTCCTCGCGCGAGGCCGCGTCCGGCTTGTACGACTGGACGAAGTTCTCCAGCGCGTCCCGGATCTCCTCCGGCCGGATCGTGAGCTCCGCCATCTGGGTTCCCTGCTCTCCTTGTTGGGCCCGAAGTTTCACTTGGGGGGATGGGGGACTCCCCCCGTGACGAGGTGAATCCTCTGCACGGCCCAACTCGGGCCGCCTTACTACGTCTTTGTTGTGGTGCTGCTAGCTCGCCATGCGGCGGGCGGCGTCGTCGAGACGGTCCGCGATGGAGCCGTTGATGACCTCGTCGCCGACCTGCACCCGGATACCGCCGAGGACCTCGGGGTCCACGTCGATGTTCAGGTGCATGTGGCGGCCGTAGAGCTTCGCGAGGGCGGCGCCCAGGCGCTGCTTCTGCGGGTCGCTCAGCGGGACCGCCGTGGTGACGACCGCGACCAGGCGGCTGCGGCGCTCGGCGGCGAGCTTGGACAGGGAGTCGAGTCCCACTTCCAGGCTACGTCCCCGGGGCGCGGTCACCAGGCGGGTCACCAGTCGCTCGGTGGCCGGCTTGGCACGGCCGCCGAGCAGGCTGCTCAGCAGCTCGCTCTTGGCCGCGGTGCCCGCCGCGCGGTTGGTCAGCGCGGCACGCAGCCCGGTGTCCGAGGCGACGATCCGGCCGAACCGGAACAGTTCGTCCTCGACGTCGTCGAGCTGGCCCGACTGCTGGGCGGCGGTGAGGTCGGCGGTGGCCGCCAGCTCCTCCAGCGCGTCCACCAGGTCGCGGGACTGCGACCAGCGGGAGCGCACCATGCCGGACAGCAGGTCGAGGGCGGGGCCGCCGACCTGGGCGCCGAGCAGGCGCTCGGCAAGCTGGGCCTTGGCCTCGCCGTCCTGCGCCGGGTCGGTGAGGACCCGGCGCAGGGACACCTCACGGCCGAGCAGCGCGGTGACGGCGGCCAGCTCGTCGGCGAGCTGCGCCGCGTTCACGGACGTGGAGTCCGTCAGCGCGTCGAGACGCTCACGTGCGGCTGCCAGGGCCTCGCGGCTCGCTCCGTTCATCGTGCGGCCTCGGCCTTCTCCTCAAGCTCATCAAGGAAACGGTCGATCACACGGCTCTGCCGGGCGTGGTCCTCAAGGGACTCGCCGACGAGCTTGCCGGCCAGGTCGGTGGCGAGCTTGCCCACGTCCTGGCGCAGCGCCTGCGAAGCGGCCTTGCGGTCGGCGTCGATCTGCGTGTGACCGGCGGCGACGATCTCCTCGCGCTGCCGCTGGCCTTCCGCGCGCATCTCGGCGATGAGCGTGGCGCCCTGCTCCTGCGCCTCCTGGCGCAGACGCGCGGCCTCGTGCCGGGCCTCGGCGAGCTGAGCCTTGTACTGCTCAAGCACGCTCTGTGCCTCGGTCTGGGCGGCCTCGGCCTTCTCGATACCGCCCTCGATGGCCTCGCGCCGCTCGTCCAGAACCTTGTTGATGTTCGGGAGGAGCTTCTTGGCGAGGAAGCCGAAGACGATGACGAAGGCGATCAGGCCGATGACAAGCTCGGGGATCGGCGGGACGAGAGGGTTCTCCTTCTCGGCCGCCAGAATGAGCAGCTGGCTCATGTCAGTGCCTTTCGTCTAGTGGGCTGTCGCTGATCGCGGTGGATCAGGTGCCGTAGACGAACGGCATGACCAGACCGATGAGGGCGAGGGCCTCACAGAAGGCGAAGCCGAGGATCTGGTTGGCACGGATCAGGCCGGCAGCTTCGGGCTGACGGGCCAGAGCCTGGGTGCCGTTACCGAAGATGATGCCGACGCCGACGCCGGGACCGATGGCGGCGAGGCCGTAGCCGATCGAACCGAGCGAACCGCCGACGGCGGCGAGGGTCTCAATGGCAGCCATGCTGATTCTTCCTTATCTGTACGGACCGGCGGGGTTTGGCCACCGGACGCTAAGGGGGGTTCTGGTGGGGGGTGCTCAGTGGTGCTCGGCGAGCGCGCCCTGGATGAAGGTGCAGGTCAGCAGCACGAACACATACGCCTGCAGGGCCTGGATGAAGAGTTCGAAGGCCGTCATCACGATGACCATGACGAACGAGACACCCGCGTAGGCGATGCCGATGCCGTTGAGCAGGTACCAGCTGGCGATCGTGAAGAGCAGCAGCAGGGTGTGGCCCGCGAACATGTTCGCGAACAGTCGCACCGCGTGCGTGAACGGCCGGACGATCAGGTTCGAGAGCAGCTCGATGCCCATCGCCAGCGGGAGAACCGCGCCGAGCGACTTGTCGTAACCGCTGAAGTTCTTGAAGGCGCCGACGAATCCGTGCCGCTTGAACGTCAGCGAGACCCAGACGATGTACACGATCGCCGCGAGGACGATGGGGTACGCGATGATCGACGTCACCGGGAACTGGGCGACCGGAACGATCGACCAGAGGTTCATCATCCAGATGAAGAAGAACAGCGAGACGACCAGCGGTACGTACTTCTCGCCTTCCTTCTTGCCGATGGTCTCGTAGACGACACCGCGGCGGATGAAGTCGTAGCCGGACTCGGCGACCATCTGCAGCTTGCCGGGGACGACCCTCGGCTTGCGGAAGGCGGCCCAGAAGAAACCGACGACGATGACCGAGCCGATCAGCGCCAGCAGCATCGGCTTGTTGAAGTACACGTTGCTGTCGCCGTCCCCCAACAGGGGCTTGAACAGGAACGAGTGCAGGCCGGGAGCCGGGAAGCCACAGCCGTCGAAGATGTGGCAGTCGGTCTCGAAGGCGAGCACCTGCGTCGGGTCAGCACTCACCGCGGGCTCCTTCAGCGTGGCGCATAGGTACGGCAACCTCGTTGTGTCGGCGCGGCGCATGGCCGCGGTTCGGCACTGGACTGGTGTTACGGATGTGGGGGCGGCAGTGGGGCATCGAGCCTCGCGATTGAGCAGGCGTCAGCTCAGATGCCCGCGCCCGCGATGCCGCAGTTGGCACCGGACGATAGCAGGGTCGCTTACGTGCTCTTATCCCGGCCCTACCTGTCACGACGAGTGCCCCGACTTCTCGGGCTCGACGTAGAGGATTTTGGCCTTCATGTGGGCACGGGTCTGCGCGACGATCCAGATGATGGTTCCGGCGAGCAGCGTGAACGCGAAGGCCTTGGGATTGAACAGCGTGGTGTGCTTGAACGCGGCGAGGAAAATGAACAGCAGAAGAATCTGCGCCGCGAAGAGCATGAGGCCCATCGCCTGGAACAGGTGCGGAAGCGATTTGGCAGTGCGCTGCAGAACGTAGAGCCCGATTCCCATGAAGAGGATCACGATCACCGTCGCAACGGCTGCCCCAATAGCTCCTTTGCCGCCGGCGACCACACCACTGACGACGGCGGCAATCGCGCCGACGGCAGCTGTGGGCACAGCGGCCTGAAGGAGAATCCGGGCGTCATTGGACGGCATGGCGGCAACTCCGCTTGCTAAGGGGGGCGTGTCGTCATGGACGAGCGTAGTCCCGGGATGAGAGAGAACCTCACGCCAATGGACCGTCGCACTAGGGTCCTTCGGCTCTGTCCCGGGTTCTCGTGAACCGTATCACAAACTATTTGATGCGGTCTTTACCTAGAAGGTGTGCTTGCTGTCACACATGAGAGTGACAGTGCGCGTCTGTGCAAAATAGCGGCCAACTTGTCTGGTATGGGGAGGCTTTGTCCCCCCACGAGATGGCAACGCTTTAGTCAGATTCTTACCTTGGCGTCAGCGCGAGGACTCCGCTTTACGTCCGTCAAGAAGGCGTGAACGGGGGCCGACTGCGGTCGCCCCGTTGACTCCTGACACTCCGGTGACCACCGGAGGACGCGGGTCACGGTCCTCCTCCGCCAGCACCACGACAGGGTCAACTCCGGCCCTGCGACGGCGATATCGCGGCGGCACCAGGTGCTCGGCCCAGCGCGGCGCACGCGGGGTGAAGCGCGGCAGCAGGAGCAGCACCAGCCCGATCGCGCTCAGGAAGACGATGCCGAGGACGATCCACATCGAGGCCGAGTTGACCGAGTAGGACAGCGCCCCGAACGCGATCAGTGCCGACCAGAAGTACATGATCAGCACCGCCCGGCTGTGCGAGTGGCCGATCTCCAGGAGCCGGTGGTGCAGATGGCCGCGGTCCGCGGCGAACGGCGACTGGCCCCGCCAGGTACGGCGGACGATCGCCAGCACCAGGTCGGCGGCCGGCACCGCGATGATCGTCAGCGGCAGCAGCAGCGGGATGTAGACCGGCACCGTCTGGTGCACCGCCGCCTTCTCGGAGCCGACGAACAGCTGGAGCGCGTCCGGGTCGACCTGTCCCGTGATGGAGATCGCACCCGCGGCCAGCACCAGGCCGATCAGCATCGAGCCGGAGTCGCCCATGAAGATCCGCGCGGGGTGCATGTTGTGCGGCAGGAAGCCCAGGCACATGCCCATCAGGATCGCCGAGAAGAGCGTGGCCGGGGCGGCGGCCTCGATGCCGTACGAGTACCAGATCCGGTAGGCGTACAGGAAGAACGCGGCGGCGGCGATGCAGACCATGCCGGAGGCCAGGCCGTCGAGGCCGTCGACGAAGTTGACCGCGTTGATGGTGATGACGACCAGGGCGACCGTGAGCAGGGTGCCCTGCCACTGGGTCAGCGCCACGTTGCCGATGCCCGGGATGGGCAGCCACAGGATCGTCAGACCCTGCATGACCATCACGCCGGCGGCGATCATCTGGCCGCCCAGCTTGATCAGGGCGTCGATCTCGAACTTGTCGTCCAGGACGCCGATCAGCCAGATCAGGGCCGCTCCGGAGAGCAGGGCGCGCGGCTCGTTCGAGTTCTCGAAGACCTCGCTGAGGTTGGTCAGGTGGTCGGCGACCAGCAGACCGGCGCACAGGCCGAAGAACATGGCGATACCGCCGAGCCGCGGAGTGGGTTCCCGGTGCACGTCACGGGCCCTGATCTCCGGCATCGCCCCGGCCACGATCGCGAACTTCCGCACCGGCCCGGTCAGCAGATACGTCACCGCGGCCGTCACGCAGAGCGTCAGCAGGTATTCACGCACAGGCTTCCCCACAGGTCTCGCTGGCCATCACAGCCCCACACCCTAGCGAGGGACGCATATGGTTGGGGACTTCCGGGTAGCGACGATGGTTGCACGTGTGGCTGTGTATCTCGGTACGGCTACCCCCGTTCAGCCCGGATACGGCAGGAATCCACCCACAAGATCCCGCACTTCGTCACGGGCCCGCCGGGCGTCGACCCGCCCGCGCAGCACACCCGCGATCAGCGCCGCGATCCCCGCCATCTCGCCCTCCCCCATGCCCTGCGTGGTCACCGCGGCGGTACCCAGCCGCAGCCCGCGCGAGTCTCCGTGCGGAAGCGCGCAGCAGTCCAACACCATTCCGGCGGCGGCGAGTTGACCGCGTGCGGCACGCCCGTCGACACCGAGGGGCAGCGGGTCGGCGGTGATGAGATGGGTGTCGGTACCGCCGGTCGTCACGACGAGCCCCTCCGCCGCCAGCCCGGCCGCGAGCACCCGGGCGTTGGCGACCACCTGATGGACGTACGCCGTGAAGGCCGGCGTCGCCGCCTCGCCGAACGCGACCGCCTTCGCGGCGATGGTGTGCATCTGGGCACCGCCCTGGGTGAACGGAAAAACGGCCCGGTCCACCCGCTCGGCCAGCTCGCTCCCGCACAGCAGCATCCCGCCGCGCGGCCCGCGCAGCACCTTGTGCGTGGTCGCGCAGACGACATCGGCGTACGGCACCGGGTTCGGCGCCGCTCCCCCGGCGACGAGCCCGATGGGATGCGCGGCGTCGGCGATGAGATAGGCCCCCACCTCGTCGGCGACCTCACGGAAGAAGGCGTAGTCGATGTGCCGGGGATAGGCGATGGACCCGCACACGATCGCCTTGGGCCGATGCGTACGGGCGAGGGAACGCACCTGCGGGTAATCGATGAGCCCGGTCTCCGCGTCCACCCCGTAGCCCACGAAGTCGAACCACCGCCCGGAGAAGTTCGCGGGCGACCCGTGCGTGAGATGCCCGCCGTACGGCAGCCCCAGCGCGAGAACGGTGTCACCGGGCCGCAGCAGCGCGGCATAGGCGGCCAGCACGGCCGAAGACCCGGAATGCGCCTGCACGTTGGCGTGCTCGGCCCCGAACAGCGCCTTCGCCCGTTCTACGGCGACGCGCTCGGCGACGTCGACGATCTCGCAGCCGCCGTGGTGGCGGGCGCCGGGGTATCCCTCGGCGTACTTGTTGGCGAGCGGGGAACCGAGCGCGGCCAGCACGGCGGGCGAGGTGAAGTTCTCGGCGGCGATCAGCTGGAGCGTCGTCGACTGCCGCGCCAGTTCCCCGAGCAGGATCTCGGCCAGCTCGGGGTCCTGCCGACGCAGGACATCGGCCTCAAGGACAGGGGTGACCGACATGGTGGACTCCGGGCGACGACGGTGACGTACGTCCAATGTAGGCCCGGGACGGGTGGGGCGCGCGGGCGTTGCTACGTCTTCGCCGGGACGCCCGTCAGCGCCATGACCACCGGATCAAGTCCGCGCGGGCACACCCGTCAGCGCCGTGACCACCGGATCGATCGCCTGGTTTATCTCGTCGCCGATGGAGCGGAAGAACGGGAGCGGGGCGCCGTACGGGTCGAAGACCTCGTCCGCTTCCGCCGTGGGGGCCAGGAGCCAGCCGCGCAGGGCCGCTGCCGCGCGGACCAGGGCGCGGGCTCGGGCCACCATGCCGTCCTCCAGGGGTGGCAGGGTCGCGGGGTCTATCGCCTTCACCAGGCGGGTGAACTCCTTGAGGGTGAAGGTGCGCAGGCCCGCCGAGTGGCCCATCGAGATGACCTGGGCGCGGTGGTCCCGGGTGGCCGTCAGCACCAGGTCGGCGCGGATCACGTGGTCGTCCAGGAGCTCTCGGCCGGTGAAGCCGGAGGGGTCCGCGCCGAAGTCGGTGAGGACCGTCGCCGCGTTGGTCTCCATGGGTGCGCCCTCATGGCCCCACGTGCCGGCGCTCTCCACGATCAGCCCGCCCCACAGCGGGTCGCCGAGCCGGTCCGCCAGGGCATGACGGGTCAGCCGCTCGGTGATCGGCGAGCGGCACACGTTGCCGGTGCTGACGTGGAGGATGCGGAAGCTGTCCATGGGAAGCCCGAAGGTCCCCGTCACTTCCCCGTTGCCTATGCCACGCCCCGCGTCAGGGGCTGTCAATTCGCCACCTCAAGGTCGGGGACGACCTTCCGCAGCTCCTCGGCCGAGATCGCGCCCGCGCGCAGCAGCAGCGGCACCTCGCGCGTGACGTCGACGATCGACGACGGCACGTTGCCGGGCGTCGGACCGCCGTCGAGGTACACGGAGACCGAGTCGCCGAGCATCCCCTGGGCCGCGTCGCAGTCCTCCGGCGCGGGGTGCCCGGTGAGGTTCGCCGAGGAGACCGCCATCGGACCGACCTCCGTCAGCAGCTCGATCGCGACCGGGTGCAGCGGCATCCGGACGGCGACCGTGCCCCGGGTGTCCCCCAGGTCCCACTGCAGGGACGGCTGGTGCTTGGCGACCAGCGTGAGGGCGCCCGGCCAGAACGCGTCGACGAGTTCCCAGGCCAGCTCGGAGAAGTCCGTGACGAGGCCGTGCAGCGTGTTCGGGGAGCCGATGAGGACGGGGGTGGGCATGTTGCGGCCCCGGCCCTTGGCGTCCAGGAGATCGGCAACGGCCTCCGAGGAGAACGCGTCGGCCCCGATGCCGTAGACCGTGTCGGTCGGCAGGACCACGAGTTCGCCCCGGCGGACGGCGGACGCGGCCTCGCGCAGACCCGTCGTGCGGTCGGTCGCGTCGTTGGTGTCGTATCGCCGTGCCATGTCTAGCGGGCCTCCTCGTACACGTACTGCTGCGGGTCGAAAGTCGGGGCGCTGCTCACGGCGTCGCCCGGCGGGCGGTCGCGAAGCGCGGGCGGTTGTTGAGGTCGGGGTGGTCGGCCGCGTCGGCCCAGCCACGCTCCTCGGTGAAGATCCACGGCACCTGGCCGCCCTGGGTGTCGGCGTGCTCGATGACGACGACACCGCCGGGACGGAGAAGTCGGTGTGCGGTGCGTTCGATGCCGCGGATCAGGTCGAGGCCGTCCTCCCCCGAGAACAGGGCGAGTTCGGGGTCGTAGTCCCGCGCCTCGGGAGCGACGTACTCCCATTCGGTGAGCGGGATGTACGGCGGGTTGGAGATGACCAGGTCGACATGGCCGTCGAGGTCGGGGAAGGCGTCCAGGGCGTTGCCCTGCCGCAGGTCGACCCGGGAGCCGTCCATGTTCTTGCGGGTCCACTGGAGGGCGTCCTCGGACAGCTCCACGGCGTGCACCCGGGAGCGCGGGACCTCCTGCGCGAGGGCGAGCGCGATGGCGCCGGAGCCCGTGCACAGATCCACGATCAGCGGCTCTACGACGTCCATCGCGCGGACCGCGTCTATGGCCCAGCCGACGACCGACTCGGTCTCGGGGCGCGGCACGAACACCCCTGGCCCGACCTGGAGTTCCAGGTACCGGAAGAAGGCGCGGCCGGTGATGTGCTGGAGCGGCTCACGCTGCTCGCGCCGGGCGATGGTCTCCCAGTAGCGGGCGTCGAAGTCCACGTCCTTCACGGAGTGCAGCTCGCCCCGCTTCACACCGTGCACGAACGCGGCGAGCTCCTCCGCGTCGTTGCGCGGCGAGGGCACGCCGGCGTCGGCCAGCCGCTGGGTGGCCTGGGCCACCTCTGCTAGCAGCAGGTTCACGCAAGTCCTCCGTGTCGTACTCGTCCGTGCCGAACGTGCCGTGCGTGCCGTCGTGTTACGCCGCCGCGAGCTTGGCGGCCGAGTCCGCGTCCACGCAAGCCTGGATCATCGCGTCGAGGTCGCCGTCCAGGACCTGGTCAAGGTTGTACGCCTTGAATCCGACACGGTGGTCCGAGATGCGGTTCTCCGGGAAGTTGTACGTACGGATCTTCTCGGAGCGGTCGACCGTGCGGACCTGGCTTCGGCGGGCGTCGGCGGCATTCTTCTCCGCCTCCTCCTGCGCCGCGGCGAGCAGCCTGGAGCGCAGGATACGCAGTGCCTGCTCCTTGTTCTGCAGCTGGCTCTTCTCGTTCTGGCAGGAAGCGACCACTCCGGTCGGAATGTGCGTGATACGCACCGCGGAGTCGGTCGTGTTGACGGACTGCCCGCCGGGTCCTGAGGAGCGGTAGACGTCGATGCGGAGGTCGTTCGGGTTGATCTCGACGTCGACCTCCTCCGCCTCGGGGGTGACCAGGACACCGGCCGCCGAGGTGTGGATACGGCCCGCGGACTCGGTCGCCGGGACGCGCTGCACGCGGTGCACGCCGCCCTCGTACTTCAGGCGGGCCCAGACACCCTGGCCGGGCTCGGTCGCGCCGTTGCCGCCCTTGGTCTTCACGGCGACCTGGACGTCCTTGTAGCCGCCCAGCTCGGACTCGGTGGCGTCGATGATCTCGGTCTTCCAGCCGACGCGCTCCGCGTACCGCAGGTACATGCGCAGCAGGTCACCGGCGAACAGGGCGGACTCGTCGCCGCCCGCGCCCGCCTTGACCTCAAGGATCACGTCCTTGTCGTCGTTGGGGTCACGCGGGACCAGCAGCAGCCGCAGCTTCTCCGTGATCTCGTCCCGCTGCTTCTCCAGCTCCTTGACCTCGGCCGCGAACTCCGGGTCGTCGGCGCCGAGTTCACGCGCGGTCTCGATGTCGTCGCCGGTCTGCTTCCAGGAGCGGTACGTGGCGACGATCGGGGTGAGCTCGGCGTAGCGCTTGTTCAGCTTGCGCGCGTTGGCCTGGTCGGCGTGGACCGACGGGTCGGCGAGCTTCGTCTCAAGGTCGGCGTGCTCGCCGATGAGGTCCTCGACAGCCT
This sequence comes from Streptomyces sp. P5F9, assembly GCF_057961495.1. Taxonomy (NCBI): domain Bacteria; kingdom Bacillati; phylum Actinomycetota; class Actinomycetes; order Kitasatosporales; family Streptomycetaceae; genus Streptomyces; species Streptomyces sp. P5F9. The sequence continues at coordinate 16,662 of NZ_JBXVPZ010000081.1, forward strand.
CGAACATCTTGGGCTCCTGAAATGCGTACGGAAGGGAAGGCGGGCGACCAAAAACGCCGGTCCCGGCACGCCGAAGAAAGGGCGTGGCCGTGGACCGGCGCTAGGGCCTGTCCGGCGGATCAGGTCGGAGGAAATCCGCCGAACCTCATGGGTGCCGGTGAGCGGGGCCTGGTGCGTGCAGCTGCAAGGCGGAGGAGGGAGTCAACGCGGAGCGTTGGCGACCGACGACAACGCGGCAGATGTGCGTGCCAGGCCCCGCGTCTCCGACAGGATCCGCCGGACAGGCCCTAGGGAAGCTCGCTACTTCGTGGAGCCGGCAGCAGCCTTGCCGAAGCGGGCCTCGAAGCGGGCCACGCGGCCACCGGTGTCGAGGATCTTCTGCTTGCCCGTGTAGAACGGGTGGCACTCGGAGCAGACCTCGGCGCGGATCGCTCCGCTGGTGATCGTGCTGCGGGTGGTGAACGACGCGCCGCAGGTGCAGCTGACCTGGGTCTCGACGTACTCGGGGTGGATCTCGCGCTTCAAGGGTGTCTCCTAGTTTCGGGAGGGCGCCGGGTCGCTCCGCGGGTTGCGGGGCGTGAACCGGGGCCGACTGTCCAGTCTGCCAGCACTGGAGCCATCTCCCAAAACGGGGGGTTGATGTTGTCTATTCCCTGCGGGTGCGTTGTGGCTGGTCGCGCCCCGCGGCGGAGCCGCAAATCGACACAGCCCCGCGCCCCTGGGGGGGGTTGCGCCTAGCCAGCTGTTACGACGCCCTTCGCTTCACCGGTCGCCGTGCCCTTTGTTGCTGCCGCCGGGATTGGCTGGTCGTTCTTCAAGGCGTTCCAGACCAGCTGGGCCTTCGTCTTCTCCACGATCACCCGGTTCGGGTTGGCCGGGTCGTACTCGACGGGCATCGTGACCATGTTCATGTGGGAGGAGCTGATGCCCTTGAGGCCGTTGGCGAAGGACGTGAGGGAGTTCACGGAGCCGAGGTCGGAGTCGGTGGTGACGGCCTTGGTGGCGGTGTTGGCGAGGTCGTAGAGCTTGGTCGGGCTGGTGAGGACGCCGATGTGCTTGACCTGGTTGACCAGGGCCTTGATGAAGGCCTGCTGGAGCTGGATGCGGCCGAGGTCGGAGCCGTCGCCGACGCCGTGCCGGGTGCGGACCAGTCCGAGGGCCTGCTGGCCGTTCAGCGTGTGGGTGCCGGCCTTGAGGTCGAGGTGGCTCTGCGGGTCCTTGATGGCCTTGGTCGTGGTGACCGGGACGCCGCCGAGTTCGTCGATGAGCTTCTCGAAGCCCGCGAAGTCGACCTCCAGGTAGTGGTCCATGCGCAGCCCGGTGACGGACTCGACGGCCTTCACCGTGCAGGCGGCGCCGCCCGTGGAGTACGCCTCGTTGAACATCACGCCGGACGCCGCGTCGTGCGTGACGCCCTTGGTGTCGGTGCACTCGGGGCGGTCGACGAGGGTGTCGCGCGGGATGGACACCACACTGGCCTTCTTGTGGCCCTTGTAGACGTGCACGATCATCGCCGTGTCGGAGCGGGCGCTGCCGTCGTCGGTGCCGCCGCCCAGCTTCTTGTTCGTGCCGGAGCGGCTGTCCGAGCCCAGGACCAGGATGTTCTCGGAACCGTTGTCGACCTTGGCCGGCCGGTCGGTGCCGAGGGCCTGGTTGATGTCGACGCTCTTGATGTTGCCGTTGAGCTTGAAGTACACGTACCCGGCGCCGGTGCCGCCCAGCACGACGACACCGGCCGCGACCCAGGCCGTGATCAGCAGGGCCTTGTGACGCGGACTGCGGTCCTTCTTACGGCCTCCGGCGCGGTGGCGCGGGCCGTTGCTGCCGTCCTTGCCCGGTATGGCGGGCTCCGGCGTGCTCTCGGCGGACATGGGCTCCTCGCATCTCGTTCCGGTCGGTTACCCCCTGCTTTCAGGGTTCAGGCCTGACCGAAGCGACCGATACCGCTCAATCCTCGCTCCATGGTCGCTCCGCCAGGTCAGACAGGGAAACTCGGGAAAGGGTTGCACAACGCAGAGTGCCCATCGCGTAGGGCGATGGGCACTCTGTGTAGTCACATCAGCGGGTTATGCCCCGCTCACCTGCGATTTCAGCCGAAGATGTCGTACTGCTGGAAACCGGTGCCGAGCGACTTCGGTGTGCCGAAGATCTCGCTGGTGGCCTTGCCGGTGCCCGGGTAGAGGTACAGCGTGTTGCTCGCGTTGCGGATCAGCAGGTCCGCCTTGCCGTCGCCGGTGAAGTCACCGACGGCGTCGAAGGCGTTGTAGCTGCCCCAGGTGCGCACCTTCACGCGGGCCGCGAAGGCGCCCGTGCCGGACTTGCCGGCGCCCTTGTACAGGTAGACGACGCCGGTGCTCTTGTTGCGGGCGAGCAGGTCGGCCTTGCCGTCACCGTTGAAGTCGCCGTGACCGACCAGGGTGTTGTACTGGCTCCAGCCCCCGCCGACCCGCGACGGCGAGCTGAAGGTGCCGTTGCCCTTGCCCGGGTAGATCCACAGCACGCCGGCACTGTCGACCGAGACCAGGTCGGGCAGGTAGTCGCCGGTGACATCGCCGGGGGCGATGATCCGGGTGCGGGTCTTCCAGTTGGTGAAGATCTTCGTGCTGACCCAACTGCCGTCGTCCCGCGCGCTGTTGAGCTGGAAATGGTCCCAGTAGACCGCGCCGGCGGTGGTCCGGTAGATCCAGTCCTGGTAGCCGTCCCGGTTCAGGTCGGCCGTCCGGACCAGGTTGACACCGCCCCAGTCGCCCAGGGAGACGCGCGTGGCCAGCGAGGTGCCCTTGGAGTCCAGCTCGTAGCCCACCTTGGTGGAGGACTTGCGGGCGTAGACGTCGGCCTTGTTGTCGGTGTAGCTGAGGTTGCCGTCGTCGACCTGCGCGTAGGCCGCGCCGGCGTAGGCGCTGACCTTGGTGAAGACGCCGTAGGTGCCCTCGACGACGCAGTCGTTGACCGTGGTGGCGTCACCGTCGTCGCCGCTCCAGGAGACGACACCGACGATCCGGCCGCCGACGACCAGCGGGCCGCCGGAGTCGCCGTTGCAGATGGCCGTCGTACCGGTGTCGCTGCCGGTGGCGGGCGTGCCCGCGCAGACCATGTGGGCCTTGATGACGAGGCTGCCGTAGGCGCCGGTGCAGGTGGCGTCCGACTGGATCGGCAGCGTGGCCGTCTTCAGCGTCTCGGAGATGTCCTGGGTCTGGGAACTGGTGCGGCCCCAGCCGTAGACCGTGGCGGTCTTGGCGGGCGTGCCCGTGTACGACGCCGTGTCGGTGTTCGTCGTCATACGGATCGGGGTCGCCTTGACGGGGGCCGCCAGGGTGAGGACCGCGATGTCGTTGTCGATCGTCGTCGGGTTGTACGACGGCTGGGTCCACTGCCGCAGGACCGCGGTGGCCTGGCCGCCGTGCAGGTCGGTGTTGCCGTCGGCGTCCGTGGTCGGGAGCACGGTGGCGCTGGTGACGACGGCGCCGTACTTGGCCCAGTTGTAGGCCTTGCCGTGCTCGTCCTTGGTGCAGTGCCCGGCCGTAAGGATCTTCGACGGCGAGATGACCGAGCCACCGCAGAAGAAGCCGAGGTCGTCGCTCTCGTCGGTGGTGCCCTTGTCGTCGTAGTACCAGAGCTGCGCCATGAACGGCGCGGTGTTGATGGTGGTCGTCGTGCCGCCGATGATCTTCGGGCTGACGGCCGTGCCGGTGGTGCTCGCGCTCAGGGACGCCTTCTTGGTCGTCTCCCCGGCGATGTCGTCACCGGCCTCGGCGCCCGCGACGCGCTTCTTCAGCGTGGCGAGCGACGTGGTGCTCACGGCGGGCTTCACGGTCGGCGTCGGCAGCGCGGTGGCCGCGCCGGCGGACGTCGTCATCAGTGCGGCGGCCACGGCGGCGGCGACACCGGCCGCGGCGACAGGCAGGCCAAAACGTATCCGGCGTCTGTGCCGACCAGCCCCAGGCATGGGCGTACCCATTCAAGTCCCCCCTCGGGATCAGAAGTTCGGACTATTCTCGAAAGCAAGTCCGAAGGGCGCGATCGTACAGCGCCTCACTGACAACGCAGAGGGCCGCCCCCTTAACAGGGGGCGGCCCTTTGATAACGCTGACTGGCCCTAGTCGCCGTTGCCGGGAGTGGGGGTCGTCTTCTGGATCTGGAGCAGGAACTCCGCGTTCGACTTCGTCTGCTTCATCTTGTCGAGAAGCAGCTCGATCGCCTGCTGCTGGTCAAGCGCGTGCAGCACCCGGCGAAGCTTCCAGGTAATCGCCAACTCGTCGCTGCCGAGCAGGATTTCTTCCTTACGGGTACCGGACGCGTCGACATCCACCGCCGGGAAGATGCGCTTGTCGGCGAGCTTCCGGTCGAGCTTCAGCTCGGCGTTGCCCGTGCCCTTGAACTCCTCGAAGATGACCTCGTCCATGCGCGAGCCGGTGTCGACGAGCGCCGTGGCGAGGATGGTCAGCGAACCGCCGTCCTCGATGTTGCGCGCGGCACCGAAGAAGCGCTTGGGCGGGTACAGCGCCGTGGAGTCGACACCACCGGAGAGGATGCGGCCGGAGGCGGGCGCCGCGAGGTTGTACGCACGGCCCAGACGCGTGATCGAGTCGAGCAGCACGACGACGTCGTGGCCCAGCTCCACCAACCGCTTGGCGCGCTCGATGGCGAGCTCGGCGACCGTGGTGTGGTCCTCGGCGGGACGGTCGAAGGTCGAGGAGATGACCTCGCCCTTCACCGACCGCTGCATGTCGGTAACCTCTTCCGGACGCTCGTCGACCAGGACGACCATCAGGTGGCACTCGGGGTTGTTGTGCGTGATCGCGTTGGCGATCGCCTGCATGATCATGGTCTTGCCGGTCTTCGGCGGGGCCACGATCAGACCGCGCTGGCCCTTTCCGATGGGCGCGACGAGGTCGATGATGCGGGTCGTCAGCACACCCGGGTCGGTCTCCAGACGGAGCCGGTCCTGCGGGTACAGCGGCGTCAGCTTGTTGAACTCCGGCCGGCCGCGCCCGGAGTCGGGGGCCATGCCGTTGGTCGAGTCCAGACGCACGAGCGCGTTGAACTTCTCGCGGCGCTCGCCCTCCTTCGGCTGGCGGACCGCGCCGGTGACGTGGTCGCCCTTGCGCAGGCCGTTCTTGCGGACCTGGGCGAGGGACACGTACACGTCGTTCGGGCCCGGCAGGTAGCCCGACGTACGGATGAACGCGTAGTTGTCGAGGATGTCGAGGATGCCCGCGACGGGGATCAGGACATCGTCGTCGGCGACCTGCGGCTCGCCGGCGGCGCCGCCACCGAACTCGTCGCGTCCGCGACGGCCCCGGCGGTCCCGGTACCGGCCGCGGCGGCCGCGCCGGCCGCCCTCGAAGTCGTCGTCGTCCTGCGGGCCGTTGTCGCGCTGCTGCCGGTCCTGACGGTCCTGGCGGCCACCGCTCTGCTGCTGGCCGCCGCCCTGCTGCTGACGGTCCTGGCGGTCCGGACGGCCGCCGCTCTGCTGCTGGCCGCCGCCCTGCTGCTCGTTGTCCTTGCGGCGGTCGCCGCGGTCACGGTCCTGGCGGTCCTGACGGCCACCGCGGTCGCGACGGTCCCGGCGGCCCTGACGGCCGTCGTCACCGGCGTCGCCCCTGGCCTCGCCCTGCGCGGCGGCGGGCGTCTCGGCCTTCGGCTCGCTCGTCACCTCGGCGGTGACCGTCTCCGGGCTGCCGGCCTCGGCGGTCGCGCGGCGACGACGGCGCTCAACCGGCGCGTCGTCGCTGGCGGGCTGGCCGGGGATCTCGATCTGCTGCTGGGCCACGGCCTTCTCGGCGGCGACCTTCTCGGCCTTCTGCTCGGCCGGGGCGGCCGCCTCGTCGCCCGTACGGGTCTTGGAGGTGGCGCGGCGCTTCGGCTTGGTCTCGGTGGCGGTCTCGGCCTTGGCCGGAGCACCCCCAGCCTGCGCGTCCTTGATGACCTCGATCAGCTGGCTCTTGCGCATCCGCGCGGTGCCCCTGATGCCGAGGCCGGATGCGACCTGCTGCAGCTCGGCCAGCACCATGCCGTCGAGGCCGGTACCGCGGCGCCGCCGGGAGCCGGCACCGGTGGCAGGCGCGGAGGCGTCCGTGGCGGGCGCGGCAGCGGTCTCCTCGACACGTGCGCCCATCAGATCGGTGGTGTCGCTCACGAAGGGTCCTTCCCTGGAGCGGACGTCGGCCTGTCTGGCTCGGCGACCGGTTGTGCTGTCCGGCTTCGGTTCTTGCTGTGTGAACCGTGCCGGGGCGGTGGTCCGCCTAAGCGGCGGAAGAGATTGCTGGTGACGGCGCTTCCCGAAGCAGTGGCACCGAGTGTCTGTGTCACGTGGCTTGGTCGCACCAATTCCGGAGCTTGCCCGGCTTCCGGAGCGTGCCCGGCGAACCGCTCAGTGTCCGCGTACGAGGTACTGCCCGCGTACGTCGTACGAAACACAGTGCGGCTTGGGAGGCTCCCGGAAGAATGTCTGTCCCGGACGGGGACAACAAGCACCTCGCCATGGTGGGGTCGGGTGCAGACTTGAGATTAACACTACCGGATCCAACAAACATTCCCCCTCTCGAAATCCGGCGACGGTACGTAGTCAATTGGCGCTCGGGGCCGCGAGTGGCAGTACGCAGGCACCTTGCGCGTCGAGATCCAGCCGGTTGGCGGCCCAGCCCTCGCCGGCGAGGTGGGACACCTTGTCGGCGTTGTCGGCGTCGACCAGAGCGAGCACGGTCGGGCCTGCGCCGGAAATGACGGCCGGCACTCCGTCCGCCCTCAACCGGTCGACGAGCGCGGCGCTTTCGGGCATCGCCGGAGCGCGGTACTCCTGGTGCAGGCGGTCCTCGGTGGCGGGCAGCAGCAGCTCGGGGCGCCGGGTGAGGGCCTCGACGAGCAGTGCGGCGCGGCCCGCGTTGGCGGCGGCGTCGACGTGCGGGACGCTGCGCGGGAGCAGGCCGCGCGCGGTCTCGGTGAGCACCGGTTTCCCGGGGACGAAAACCACCGGAACGATGGAATCGGCGGGGTCCATCCTGATCGCCCGCGCGGCTCCGCCGTCCATCCAGGAGAGCGTGAAGCCGCCCAGCAGACAGGCCGCCACGTTGTCGGGATGGCCCTCGATCTCGGTGGCGAGTTCCAGCAGCGCCGTGTCGTCGAGCTTGGAGTCCCCGCCTATGGTCACGGCGCGCGCGGCGACGATGCCGGCGCAGATGGCGGCGGAGGAGGAGCCCAGGCCGCGGCCGTGCGGAATGCGGTTGGCGCAGACGATCTCCAGGCCGCGCGGCTGTCCGCCGAGCAGGTCGAAGGCGGTGCGCAGGGACCGTACGAGGAGGTGGTTCTCGTCGCGCGGGAGAGTCTCGCTGCCCTCGCCGGCGATGTCGATGAGCAGCCCGGAGTCGGCGACACGGACGACGACGTCGTCGTAGAGCCCCAGCGAGAGGCCGAAGGCGTCGAAGCCCGGGCCGAGGTTGGCGCTGGTGGCGGGGACGCGCACCCGGACGGCGGCGGCGCGGAAGGCTGGACCGGCCATCGCTCGATGACTCTCCTTGAGCTGCGTGAGTGTCGAAGACATTCGATGAGATTCGATAGGTACGTGAAGACCCTCGGGCCGTGGAGACGGCGCGGTGCCGAGCCATGCGCGCAGGCATATGCGGCGGGCGGGTTAGGTACAGCCTATCGAAGGAAGGTTCTGTGGCGACATAGGGCGCACAGGAGGCGCACGATGCGTGTCGTAAGCCCCCTGTGCACCCCCCGTGGCGAATACCCGCCAGGCGGCTTTACGCCAGACCGAGGCGCTCGGCGGCCGTCGGCGCGTCGACCGGGATCGTGACCGGCTGCGGGGCGCCCGCGACGGCCCAGTCGGGGTCCTTGAGGCCGTTTCCGGTCACCGTGCAGACGATGGTCTGGCCCGGGTCGACCTTGCCCTGCTCGGCCGCCTTCAGCAGACCGGCGACGGAAGCGGCCGACGCGGGCTCGACGAAAACACCCTCCTGAGCGGCCAACAGCCGGTAAGCGCGCAGGATCTCACGGTCCGTCACCTCGTCGATGAACCCGCCGGACTCGTCCCGCGCGTCCAGCGCGAACTGCCAGGACGCGGGGTTGCCGATGCGGATCGCGGTGGCGATCGTCGAGGGGTCCTTGACGATCTCGCCGCGCACGATGGGCGCGGAACCGGAGGCCTGAAAGCCCCACATGCGCGGGGACTTGGCGGCGATGCCGTCGCCGGCGTACTCCTTGTAGCCCTTCCAGTACGCGGTGATGTTGCCCGCGTTGCCCACCGGCAGGACGTGGATGTCGGGCGCGTCGCCGAGCATGTCGACGATCTCGAAGGCGGCCGTCTTCTGGCCCTCGATGCGCACCGGGTTGACCGAATTCACCAGCGCCACAGGGTAGTTGTCGCTCAGCTCGCGCGCGAGGGTGAGGCAGTCGTCGAAGTTCCCGTCGACCTGGAGGATCTTCGCGCCGTGCACGAGGGCCTGGCCCATCTTGCCGAGCGCGATCTTGCCGCGTGGCACGAGGACGGCACAGACCATCCCGGCGCGTACGGCGTAGGCGGCGGCGGACGCGGAGGTGTTGCCGGTGGAGGCGCAGATGACGGCCTGCGCGCCCTCCTCCTTGGCCCGGGTGATGGCCATGGTCATACCGCGGTCCTTGAAGGACCCGGTGGGGTTGGCACCCTCTACCTTGAGGTGGACCTCGCAGCCGGTGCGCTCGGAGAGCACCTGCGCGGGCACGAGGGGCGTGCCGCCCTCGCGGAGGGAGACGACCGGCGTGCTGTCGGACACCGGGAGCCGGTCCCGGTACTCCTCGATGATTCCGCGCCACTGGTGGGTCATTGCTGGTTACTCTCCTTCAACCCGCATGATGCTGGCGACACCCCGCACGGTGTCGAGCTTGCGCAACGCCTCGACGGTCCCGCCCAGGGCGGCGTCGGACGCGCGGTGCGTGACGACGACGAGGGATGCCTCGCCGTCCTTCCCCTGCTGCCGAACCGTATCGATCGAGACACCGTGCTCGGCGAACACGGTGGCGACCTGTGCGAGAACGCCTGGTTTGTCGGCGACGTCGAGGCTGATGTGGTACCGCGTGACGACCTCGCCCATGCCCGACACGGGCAGTCCGGCGTACGCCGACTCGCCGGGCCCGGTGGTCCCGTTGAGCCGGTTGCGGCACACGGCGACGAGGTCGCCGAGCACGGCGGAGGCGGTGGGGGCGCCGCCCGCGCCGGGGCCGTAGAACATCAGCTGCCCGGAGGCGTCGGACTCGACGAACACGGCGTTGTAGGCGCCGCGTACGGAGGCGAGCGGGTGGCTGAGCGGGATCATCGCGGGGTGCACGCGCGCGGTGACGGACCCGCCGTCCTCGGCCCGCTCGCAGATGGCCAGCAGCTTGATGGTGCAGCCCATGTTCTTCGCGGAGGCGAAGTCGGAGGCGGTGACCTCGGTCATGCCCTCGCGGTAGACGTCGTCGAGACGCACGCGCGTGTGGAATGCGATTCCGGCGAGGATGGCGGCCTTGGCGGCGGCGTCGAAGCCCTCGACGTCGGCGGTGGGGTCGGCCTCGGCATACCCGAGGGCGGTGGCCTCGTCGAGGGCCTCCTGGTAACCCGCGCCCGTGCTGTCCATCTTGTCGAGGATGAAGTTGGTCGTCCCGTTGACGATCCCGAGCACGCGGTTGACCTTGTCGCCGGCGAGGGACTCGCGCAGCGGCCGGATCAGAGGAATAGCACCAGCGACGGCGGCCTCGTAGTACAGGTCCTTGCCCTGCTGCTCGGCGGCGGCGTGCAGCGCGGCGCCGTCCTGGGCGAGCAGCGCCTTGTTGGCGGAGACGACGGAGGCGCCGTGCTCGAAGGCGGCGGTGATGAGGGAACGGGCGGGCTCGATACCGCCGATGACCTCCACCACGACATCAATGTCCCCGCGCTTGACGAGGGCGGTGGCGTCGGTGGTGACGAGGGCGGGGTCGATGCCTTCGCGGACCTTGGAGGGCCGCCGTACGGCGACACCCGCGAGCTCGACGGGTGCGCCGATGCGGGCGGCGAGGTCGTCGGCGTGCGTCGTCATGATGCGCGCCACCTCTGAGCCGACCACTCCACAGCCCAGCAGCGCCACCTTCAGCGGACGCGTACGCATCATCCGACCTCGTTTCCTCATACCGTCATCGGTTGGACCAGTCTCACTCACCGGACGGGAGTTTCTATCCATGGTCCGGATCGTGAGACATCGATTTCATTTCCACGGGGGCGGAGACCGGAGATCTTCCACCCCTTTTCTTGCTTCTCTGGCCTCTCTGGCTTCTCTTGCTTCCTCTGGCTTCTCTTGCTTCCTCTGATTCAGCCGACGTCGAGACGCAGGAGGTCGTCCTCCGTCTCCCGGCGGACGATGACCCGCGACTCCCCGTCCTTCACGGCGACGACCGGCGGCCGGAGCACATGGTTGTAGTTGCTGGCCATGGACCGGCAGTACGCACCCGTCGCCGGTACGGCGATCAGGTCACCCGGTGCCAGGTCCCCCGGCAGGAACGCGTCCTTGACCACGATGTCCCCGCTCTCACAGTGCTTGCCGACGACCCGGGCGAGCATGGGCTCGGCGTCGGAGCGCCGGGACACGAGAGCGACGCTGTACTCCGCGTCGTAGAGCGCCGTCCTGATGTTGTCGGACATGCCGCCGTCGACGGAGACGTACGTCCGCAGCCCGTCGAGGGGCTTGATGGTGCCGACCTCGTAGAGCGTGAAGGCGGTCGGCCCGACGATGGCGCGCCCCGGCTCGACGGAGATACGAGGGGTCCGGAGCTTCGCGGAGTCGCACTCACGGGTGACGATCTCGGTGAGCGCCTTGGCGATCTCGTGCGGCTCGCGGGGATCGTCGTCGCTGGTGTACGCGATCCCGAGCCCACCGCCGAGGTCGATCTCGGGCAGCTCGACACCGTGCTCGTCGCGAACGGCCTTCAGCAGCCCGACCACACGATGGGCGGCCACCTCGAACCCGGACATGTCGAAGATCTGCGACCCGATGTGACTGTGGATCCCGATGAGTTCGAGCCCGTCGAGCTGAAGGGCGCGCCGCACGGCTTCGGCGGCTTGTCCCCCGGCCAGCGGAATCCCGAACTTCTGGTCCTCGTGGGCGGTGGCGATGAACTCGTGGGTGTGTGCTTCCACGCCCACGGTGATCCGGATCTGCACGCGCTGCCGCTTGCCGAGGGACTGCGCGATATGAGCGACCCGCACGATCTCCTGGAAGGAGTCGAGAACGATCCGCCCGACACCGGCCTCGACGGCCCTCGTGATCTCGCTGACGGACTTGTTGTTGCCGTGGAAGGCGATCCGGTCGGCGGGCATCCCGGCGGAGAGGGCGGTGACGAGCTCACCCCCGGAACAGACATCAAGATTCAGCCCCTCCTCGTGCAACCACCGCACGACGGCACGGGACAGGAACGCCTTGCCGGCGTAGAAGACGTCGGCGTCCTGCCCGAACGCGGTACGCCAGGCCCGGGCGCGCTCCCGGAAATCGGCCTCGTCGAGAACGTAGGCCGGAGTGCCGTGCTGCTCGGCGAGCGTCTTCACGTCGATACCGCCGACGGTGACGACACCGTCCGCGTCCCGGCCGACGGTCTGCGCCCACACCTTGGGGTCGAGTGCGTTGAGGTCGGCGGCCGGGGCGGAGTAGTGCCCCTCGGGCAGAACGTCGGCGTGACGGGGACCGGCGGGATGTGCGGAACGGCTCATGTCGTCTTCTCTTCTGTCTCTTCCTGGCGCTCAGATCGTGCGGTGTCTTGTCGGTCGTGGCGCTCAGAGGTGTTCGGGGGCGTCGATGCCGAGCAGGGACAGGCCACCGGCGAGCACCGCCCCGGCGGCTTCGGCGAGCGCGAGCCGGGCACGGTGGGCGGCCGAGGGTTTCTCGTCACCGAGCGGAAGCGTGGCCGGAAGCAGAGCGAGGGTCGCGTCGGCTACGGCGACCAGGTGACGGGCGAGCAGGTCCGGGGCACGGTGGGCTGCCGCGCGGGCGAGGAGG
>NZ_JBXVPZ010000082.1:0-28581 GCF_057961495.1 Streptomyces sp. P5F9
GTCGCCCCCTGTCCCCGGGCCCGCTCCGTAGGCTGCTCGCAGGGTTCCGCCCCGAGCCCGACCTCGCCACACCCACCGCGCTCCCCGAGCTGCGCAGCCCGCGCTCGGGCCGCCCCGCCCGGCGCGGCCCTCGTCGTCGGCGCCCGCGGCCCGGTGCCGCCCTCCGGATCCCCTTCCTCGCCCGGCTGCGCGTCGGGCGCAAGCTGATGCTCCTGGTGCTGCTCCCGGTGACCGGCATGCTGGCGTTCACCGTGTTCGGCACCGTCTCGCAGTGGCACGACGCACAGGCGATGCGGGACTTCCGTACGGCGACCGCGCTGTCGTTCAGGACCACCGCGCTGACCGACGCCATCGCCGGGGAACGGATCGCCGCCGTGAAGGCCCGGCTGCGTCCCGGAGCGGCGACCCTGAAGGAACGCTCCGGTGCGCAGCACGTCACCGACCAGGCCCTGAACGCGGCCCTCCTGGGCGCGGCCGGCTGGACCGGGCCGTCCGACGTAGCGGGCCGGCTCGACGCGCGGAACCGCCAACTGCACGCCCTGCGGCTCCAGTCGGGGACAGGCTCGCTCACCGCGCCCCAACTCGCCGCCCAGTACGACACGATCGAGGACGACCTCCTGGAGCTGGCCGCCACCCTGGAGTCCGGCCGGCCGACCCGCACCTCCGGGCAGGCGGCCGACGCCCACATCGCGCTCCTGAACGCCATCGAGGCCGCCGAACGCGAACGCACCGAACTGGCCGTGCTGTTCGACACCTCCGACGCCCCGCACGCCACCGCCACGGACCGCTGGTCGGCCCTGGAGAAGGCGCTCCTGGACGACTTCGACCGGACCGCGCCCGCCGCCCTCAAGGGCAGGCTCTACGTCGTCCTCCTCCAGCACCCCGGCCTCGTCGTCCGCACGACCCGCGAGACCCTCGCAGACCCGCACGCCAAGAAGAACGCCTGGCCCACGTACGCCGATTGGCTGACCGCCTCGACCCAGCGCATCGAGTCGCTGCGCGTCATCCAGCACCAGGCCGCCGCCGAGTTGGGCCGCGTCGCCGCCCGGGACCTCGACACCGCACGCACGCGTGAGGCACGCGACCTCAGCATGTCGCTGGCCGTCCTGGCCGCCGTCACCGTCCTCGCCCTGACCCTGCGTCTGTCGATCACCCGCCCCCTCAGCGAGGTCTCCGCGGGCGCCCGCGCGCTCTCCGAGGGCGATCTGTCGTACGACATCCGGTACGCGGGCCGGGACGAACTCGGCGCCGTCGCCGACACGTTCCGCGAACTGCGGGTCACCACCGAACGGCTCGCCGGCGAGATCAACACCATGAACACGGCGATCGACGACAACCGGCTCGGCCACCGCGCGGACGTCGCCGCGTTCGAGGGGACCTGGGCGCAGCTGCTCGGCGGCATGAACGGCACCATGGCGTCCTTCGCCGCCGCACACGGGCGGCGCGACAAGGCCGAGCAGGAGCTGGCGAGCATCTTCCACCTCTCCCTCGACCTGTTGTGCATCGCGGGACTCGACGGCCACTTCAAGCGCGTGAACCCCGCCTTCGAGCGGACCCTCGGCCACTCCGCCGACGCACTCCTGGGCAGACCCTGGCTGGAGTTCGTGCACCCGGAGGACCGGGCACGCACGCGTGCCGCCCTCGACCGGCTGGCGAGCGGCGTCGAACTGGCCGAGTTCGAGAATCGCCTCCTCCGGGACGACGGCACCGAACGCTGGCTCCAGTGGAACGCCCGCCCGGTCACCGCGGACGGCCTGATCTACGCCGCCGCACGCGACGTCACCGACAGCCGCCGCGCCGCCCGCGAACAGACCGCACTGCGCCGGGTCGCCACCCTCGTCGCGCGCGGGGTGCCACCGCACGAGGTGTTCTCCGAAGTCGCCGACCAGGTGGGCAAGGTCCTGAGCAGCGGCTCCGCCACGGTCCTGCGCTACGGCGCCGACGGGGCCGCCACCGTCCTCGGTTCCGCCCGCGGGGGCGCCGCCGAGGCCGAGACGGCCGCCGCGGCGGAGGTGGCGCGCACCGCCCGCCCCGCGCGCGTGGGCCGCTCGGTGGGCGCCCCCATCGTCGTGGACGACCGGCTGTGGGGTGCCGTCGTCGCGGCCGCCGCCGGCACCGAACCGCTGCCCCCGGGCACCGAGTCCCGGCTCGCCGACTTCACCGAACTCGTCGCCACCGCCCTCGCCAACGCCGACAGCCGCGACCAGCTCACCACGTCACGCGCGCGCGTGGTGGCCGCCGGGGACGCCTCCAGACGCCGTATCGAACGCGATCTGCACGACGGCGTCCAACAGCGGCTCGTCTCGCTCCAACTCGACCTCAGAATGGCCCAGTCGATGCTGGACGAGCAGCCGGAGGAACTCGCCGAGCAGCTGGACCACATCGCCAAGGGCCTGGACGACACCTTCGCCGACCTGTTGCAGGTCGCGCGCGGCATCCACCCCGCGATCCTCTCCAAGGGCGGCCTGGGCCCGGCCCTGCGCGCGCTGGCCCGGCGCTCCGCCGTCCCCGTGGAACTCGATCTGCGCCTGCCCGCGGGCCGTCTCCCGGAGCGGATCGAGGTCGCCGTCTACTACGTGACCTCCGAGTGCCTCACCAACGCCGTCAAGCACGCGCGGGCGAGCTTCGTGGCGGTGTCGGCGCTGGTCGAGGACGACGTCCTGGAGGTGACGATCGCCGACGACGGAGTGGGCGGCGCCGACCTCGGGCACGGCTCCGGGCTCATCGGACTCGTCGACCGCGTCGAGGCGATCGGCGGCAAGCTGCACGTCGCCAGCCCGCCGGGGGAGGGCACGACCCTCACCGTACGACTGCCGCTTCCCCGGACGGAGGGGTGACCGCCCGAGGCGTACGCGACGGGGGTCCAGGCCGGGGGAACCATGGACTCGGTGACGTCGCGTACGCGTCGGGCGGTCTACTCGGACGGAGGGGCAGCCGTCCGGCTTCAGGGGTGCTCCGACGTTCTGGCACGTAGGCGCTTGGCGCGGACCACGTCGGGGTCCCGCGGGTCGAGGAGGTCCTTCAGGGACCGCGTGTCGTCCTCGTACGGACGGCCACGGACCGACCGCCGTCGTCTGTCCGCCCGTGTCCGCCGCATCTCCCGCAGCCCTTCCGCCCTGCCGACCCGGGGCCCTCGCCTCGCGCCCGGGTGACGGGTCCGCCCGCATGCGCACTGCTTCGAGAATGGCCCGGACACGGCGCCACGTCTTCACGGTCACCCCCCAATTCCCTTACCCGCTAGCCGTACCCGACCCGGTCCGGCAGGCTGTGCGTGGCGCACCGCACCGGTCGGGCAAGGGGAGCCGTGACGATGGACGCATCGCAGCAGACCGCGCGGGGACGGGTCGTCCTCGCCGACGACGACGTCCTGCTCAGGGAGGGTCTCGCGAGCCTGTGCGAACGCCTGGGCTACGAGGTCGCGGGCCAGGCCGGCGACGCGGTACGGCTCCTGGAACTGGTCGACGCCGAGCGGCCCGACCTCGCGATCGTCGACATCAGGATGCCCCCCGACCACTCCACCGAGGGCCTGAAGGCGGCCCGGACGATCCGTGAACGCCACCCCGACACCGGCATCCTCGTGCTGTCCGCGTTCGTCGAGGTCGAGGAGGCCCTGGAACTGCTGGCCGGCGGCCACAAGGTCGGCTATCTCCTCAAGAGCCGGATCACGGTCGTCGACGAGTTCGTCGAGGCCCTCGACCGCATCCACAAGGGCGGCTCGGTCGTCGACCCCTCCCTGGTGCACGAGCTGTTCTCGGCGCAGCGCCGCGACGACCCGCTGTCCGTCCTCAGCGCCCGTGAGCGCGAGGTCCTGGCGCTGATGGCGGAGGGCCGCTCCAACGCCGGCATCGGCCGCCGGCTGTGGGTCACCGAAGGCACCGTCGAGAAGCACGTCCGCAGCATCCTGGGCAAACTCCGCCTTCCGGAAGCCCCCGACGACCACCGCCGTGTCCTGGCCGTTCTCACGTTTCTGGAGTCCAGATAGGAGTCCCGCTCGGAGTACCGGCCGGACACCCGGCAAGAGTTCCGCCGGGCGTGTCCGGCGTTGTCCACAGCCCCACCGCGCTGTCACTCCGCGCCAGTAGGGTGGGAAACATGGCCGATCCCTCCAGCTACCGCCCCAGGCCGGGAGAGATCCCGGACTCGCCCGGGGTCTACAAGTTCCGCGACGAGCACCGCCGGGTGATCTACGTCGGAAAGGCGAAGAGCCTGCGCCAGCGCCTGGCGAACTACTTCCAGGACCTGGCCGGACTCCACCCGCGCACGCGCACGATGGTCACCACGGCCGCGTCGGTGGAGTGGACGGTGGTGTCCACGGAGGTCGAGGCACTCCAGCTGGAGTACTCCTGGATCAAGGAGTACGACCCCCGGTTCAACGTCAAGTACCGCGACGACAAGAGCTACCCGTACCTCGCGGTGACGATGAACGAGGAGTACCCGCGCGTGCAGGTGATGCGCGGTCACAAGAAGAAGGGCGTCCGCTACTTCGGGCCGTACGGACACGCCTGGGCGATCCGCGACACGGTGGACCTCCTGCTGCGCGTGTTCCCCGTCCGCACCTGCTCGGCCGGCGTCTTCAAGAACGCGGCGCGCACCGGCCGCCCCTGTCTGCTCGGCTACATCGGCAAGTGCTCCGCTCCTTGCGTCGGCCGCGTCTCCGAGGAGGAGCACCGCGAACTGGCCGAGGAGTTCAGCGACTTCATGGCCGGCCGCACCGGCACGTACATCCGCCGTCTGGAGAAACAGATGACGGACGCGGCCGAGGATATGGAGTACGAACGGGCCGCCCGCCTGCGCGACGACATCGACGCCCTCAAGAAGGCCATGGAGAAGAGCGCGGTCGTCCTCGCCGACGCGACCGACGCCGACCTGATCGCCGTCGCCGAGGACGAGTTGGAGGCGGCCGTCCAGATCTTCCACGTCCGCGGCGGACGCGTGCGTGGCCAGCGCGGCTGGGTCACCGACAAGGTCGAGGACGTCACCACCGCGGCCCTCGTCGAGCACGCCCTCCAGCAGCTCTACGGCGAGGAGACCGGGGACTCCGTCCCCAAGGAGGTCCTCGTCCCGGCCCTGCCCGACCCGGTGGAGCCGGTCCAGCAGTGGCTGACCGACCGGCGCGGGGCGAACGTGTCGCTGCGCATCCCGCAGCGCGGCGACAAGAAGTCCCTCATGGAGACCGTCGCGCGCAACGCCCAGCAGTCGCTGATCCTCCACAAGACCAAGCGCGCCTCCGACCTCACCACCCGCTCGCGCGCGCTGGAGGAGATCTCCGAGGCCCTCGACCTGGACAGCGCCCCCCTCAGGATCGAGTGCTACGACATCTCGCACCTCCAGGGCGACGACGTCGTGGCATCGATGGTCGTCTTCGAGGACGGGCTGGCGCGCAAGAGCGAGTACCGCCGCTTCCAGATCAAGGGCTTCGAGGGCCAGGACGACGTCCGCTCCATGCACGAGGTGATCACCCGCCGCTTCCGGCGCTATCTCGCCGAGAAGGAGAAGACGGGGGAGTGGACGGACGGCGACGAGCTGAGGGACCTCAAGGACGACGAGGGCCGCCCCAAGCGGTTCGCCTACCCGCCGCAGCTCGTCGTGGTCGACGGCGGGCAGCCGCAGGTCGCCGCCGCCAAGAAGGCCCTCGACGAGTTGGGCATCGACGACATCGCCGTGTGCGGCCTCGCCAAGCGCCTGGAGGAGGTCTGGCTCCCGGACGACGACGACCCGGTGGTCCTGCCCCGCACCAGCGAGGGCCTCTACCTCCTCCAGCGCGTCCGCGACGAGGCCCACCGCTTCGCGATCACCTATCAGCGGGCCAAGCGGGCCAAGCGGTTCCGGGCGAGCCCCCTGGACGACGTGCCCGGCCTCGGCGAGACACGCAAGCAGGCACTGATCAAGCACTTCGGTTCGGTGAAGAAGCTGCGATCCGCGACAATCGACCAGATCTGCGAGGTTCCGGGCATAGGTCGCAAGACCGCCGAGACCATCGCGGTGGCCCTCGCCCAGGCGGCCCCGGCCGCACCCGCCGTGAACACGGCGACTGGAGAGATCATGGAAGACATGGAAGACGGGACACCCGGGACCACGGCCGGTGCCCCAGGGGAGCCCGTACCCGCGGGAGCCCCGGACGAGCGACGGGGGCAGGAGACATGACCGAACAAGAGAAGCAGCCCACAGCGGACCGAGATCGGACGCACAAGGAAACCGGCGACGATCAGGCTCCGCAGCAAGAGGTCCAGGACGACGGAGCACAGGTGAGTACGGACAGCACGACACCCGGGGTGCCCGAAGCGGCCATCCCCGAACTGGTGATCATCTCCGGGATGTCCGGAGCCGGGCGGTCCACCGCCGCCAAGTGTCTGGAGGACCTCGGCTGGTTCGTCGTCGACAACCTCCCGCCCGCCCTGATCCCCACCATGGTGGAGCTCGGCGCCCGCTCCCAGGGCAACGTGGCACGCATCGCGGTCGTCGTCGACGTACGCGGACGGCGCTTCTTCGACAACCTCCGCGAGTCCCTCGCCGACCTGGAGTCGAAGAACGTCACCCGGCGGATCGTCTTCCTGGAGTCCTCCGACGACGCCCTGGTGCGCCGCTTCGAGTCGGTGCGCCGCCCCCACCCCCTCCAGGGCGACGGCCGCATCGTCGACGGCATCGACGCCGAACGCGAGCTGCTGCGCGAACTGCGCGGCGACGCCGACCTCGTCATCGACACCTCCAGCCTCAACGTCCACGAACTGCGCGCCAAGATGGACGCCCAGTTCGCCGGCGAGGAGGAGCCCGAACTGCGGGCCACCGTCATGTCCTTCGGCTTCAAGTACGGCCTTCCGGTCGACGCCGACCTCGTCGCCGACATGCGCTTCCTGCCCAACCCGCACTGGATCCCGGAGCTGCGCCCCTTCAACGGCCTCAACGAAGAGGTCTCGGCGTACGTCTTCAACCAGCCCGGCGCCAAGGAGTTCCTCGACCGCTACGCCGAGCTGCTGAGGCTCATCGCGGCCGGCTACCGGCGCGAGGGCAAGCGGTACGTGACGATCGCGATCGGCTGCACCGGCGGCAAGCACCGCTCGGTCGCCACGGCGGAGAAGCTCGCCGCGCGGCTCGTGGCCGAGGGCGTCGAGACGGTGGTCGTGCACCGGGACATGGGACGGGAATGACAGGACGTAGCCCACGGCTGGGCAGGCTGCGCCGAGTGGTGCCCGAAGGACGGACGACCAGGCCTGTCGAGGCCCGCGGCGGCAAGCCGCGCCGGCGCGGCACCCAGCCCAAGGTGGTCGCCCTCGGCGGCGGCATGGGCCTGTCCGCCTCGCTCACCGCGCTGCGCCGCATCACCGGCGACCTCACCGCCGTCGTCACCGTGGCCGACGACGGCGGCTCCAGCGGACGCCTGCGCGACGAACTGGGCGTGCTGCCCCCCGGGGACCTCCGCAAGGCCCTCGCCGCGCTGTGCGGCGACGACGACTGGGGCCAGACCTGGGCCCGCGTCATCCAGCACCGCTTCCAGTCCAAGGGCGACCTGCACGAACACGCGGTCGGCAATCTGCTGATCGTCGCCCTGTGGGAACAGCTCGGCGACCACGTCCAGGCCCTCGACCTGGTCGGCAAGCTGCTCGGCGCGCACGGGCGCGTGCTGCCCATGTCCGCCGTACCGCTCGAACTCCAGGCACTGGTCAAGGGGCACGATCCGGCGCGTCCCGACGACGTCGACACAGTCCGGGGACAGGCGACCGTGGCGCTCACACCCGGCGAGGTGATGTCCGTGCACGTCGTGCCGCACGACCCGCCGGCCGTGCCCGAGGCCGTCGCCGCCGTGCTCGACGCGGACTGGGTGGTGCTCGGTCCCGGCTCCTGGTTCTCGTCGGTGATCCCGCATCTGCTGGTGCCGGAACTGCTCGACGCGCTCACCGAGACGAAGGCGCGCCGGGTACTCTCCCTGAACCTCGCGCCGCAGCCCGGAGAAACCGATGGCTTCTCCCCGCAGCGTCATTTGGAGGTTTTGGGACGACACGCCCCTAAACTCGCCCTGGACGTGGTGCTGGCCGACGAGGCCGCCGTGCCCGATCGCGCGTCGCTCACCGAAGCCGCCAAGCGGCTGGACGCCGCGGTCGAGCTGGCGCCGGTGGCCCGGACCGACGGAACTCCAAGGCACGACCCGGAGCTGTTGGCCGCCGCGTACGACCGTATTTTTCGGATGCATGGAAGGATCGGCCCATGGCGATGACGGCAGCGGTGAAGGATGAGATCTCCCGGCTCCCCGTCACCCGGACCTGCTGCAGGAAGGCGGAGGTCTCCGCCATTCTGCGGTTCGCCGGAGGCCTCCACCTGGTGAGCGGGCGCATCGTGATCGAGGCGGAGCTGGACACCGCGATGGCGGCGCGGCGGCTCAAGCGGGACATCCTGGAGATCTTCGGCCACAGCTCCGAACTGATCGTGATGGCGCCCGGCGGCCTGCGCCGCGGCTCCCGTTACGTCGTCCGGGTGGTCGCGGGCGGTGATCAGCTGGCCCGGCAGACAGGGCTCGTGGACGGCCGTGGCCGCCCCATCCGGGGCCTGCCGCCGCAGGTCGTCTCGGGAGCCACCTGCGACGCGGAGGCGGCCTGGAGAGGCGCGTTCCTGGCCCACGGCTCGCTGACCGAGCCCGGCCGGTCCTCCTCCCTGGAGGTGACCTGCCCGGGTCCGGAGGCCGCGCTCGCACTGGTCGGCGCCGCGCGCCGGCTGTCGATCGCGGCGAAGGCGCGCGAGGTGCGCGGGGTCGACCGCGTGGTCGTCCGTGACGGCGACGCGATCGGCGCCCTGCTCACCCGGCTGGGCGCCCACGAGTCGGTGCTGGCCTGGGAGGAGCGCCGGATGCGCCGCGAAGTGCGCGCCACGGCGAACCGGCTCGCCAACTTCGACGACGCGAACCTGCGCCGCTCGGCCCGCGCGGCCGTCGCCGCCGGAGCCCGCGTGCAGCGCGCGCTGGAGATTCTCGCCGACGAGGTTCCCGAGCACCTCGCGGCGGCCGGGCGGCTCCGCATGGACCACAAGCAGGCCTCCCTGGAGGAACTCGGCGCCCTCGCCGACCCGCCCCTGACCAAGGACGCGGTGGCCGGCCGTATCCGCCGACTCCTGGCGATGGCCGACAAGCGCGCCCAGGACCTCGGCATCCCGGGCACGGAGTCCAGCATCACCGAGGAGATGGCCGACAACATGGTCGGCTGACGATCACTCGACACGGATCGGCCGATGATCCGTCAATACGCCGGTGCCGATGCCCACTTGGGGCGGCGGCACCGGCGTTTCGTTGTCGTCGGGCCCCCTTGGCCGACTACTGACGAACCGTTGACACGCCGACGCGGGCGCCCTTTCGGGCCCGACGGCCGATCAGGCCGGGGGCAATCAACGGCCCGCACCCCGGAGGTCCCCGTTTGACCGTCCTTGAGGCCCCCTTGACTCGATCATGAAGTGTCATGAGCCTGGCAACTGTTCGTCGCTGTGGCGAACGACTGCTAGGGGGATTCATGAGACACAGAGCGAGATCGATCCTCGCTGTCGGCGCCCTCCTGATCGCTGGTGCGAGCATCGCACCCATCGCCCAGGCGCAGGGCGGGAGTTCGACGAAGTCCGACCCCGCCGAGGTCAAGGTCTTCCACGCCGACGTCACCCAGAAGCAGATACCCCTGCTCCTGAAGGCCGGACAGGACGCCCACGAACTCGGCGACAACCAGTTCTCGGCCTCCGGCAAGACCGCCGTCGAGGTCTACCTCACCGACCAGCAGGCCCAGAAGCTGGAGAAGCAGGGCGTCGACCTCACCGAGCACACCCTGTCGGCCAAGGCCGAGACGCGGGTCGAGGACGCGGCGCAGGGGGTGTTCCGCCCGTACAGCGGAAGCGGCGGCCTCGAAGAGGAGATCGTCAGGACGGGCCAGGCCAATCCCGGTCTCACCAAGGTCGAGTCCATCGGCAAGACGATCGACGGCCAGGACATCCTCGCGCTCAAACTGACCAAGAACGCGAAGAAGACCAAGGACGGCTCCAAGCCCTCGGTGCTGTACGTGTCCAACCAGCACGCGCGCGAGTGGATCACGCCGGAGATGACCCGCCGGCTGATGCACTACTACCTGGACAACTACAAGACCGACAAGCGCATCAAGAAGATCGTCGACTCCACGGAGCTGTGGTTCGTGCTGTCCGCCAACCCGGACGGCTACGACTACACCTTCCAGAACTCCGACACCCGCCTGTGGCGCAAGAACCTGCGGGACGTCAACGGCGACGGCACCATCTCCACCGGCGACGGCGTCGACCTCAACCGCAACTTCGCCTACAAGTGGGGCTACGACGACGAGGGTTCGTCCCCGAACCCCACGAGTGAGACCTATCGCGGAACGGCTCCTGCCTCCGAACCGGAGACCCAGGCGCTCGACAGCTTCGAGAAGCGCATCGGCTTCACCTACGGCATCAACTACCACTCCGCCGCCGAACTCCTCCTCTACGGAGTCGGCTGGCAGGTCGCGACGCCGACCCCGGACGACGTGCTCTACAAGTCCCTCGCGGGCACCCCGGAAAACCCGGCGATCCCCGGCTACCGCTCGCAGGTCTCCTCGGAGCTGTACACGACCAACGGCGAGGCGGACGGCCACGCGTCGAACGTCAACAGCATGTCGATGTTCACCCCCGAGATGTCGACCTGCCAGACCGCGTCGAACATCGACCCGAACGACGCCTGGAACGCGGCCGACTGCCAGTCGGTCTTCAACTTCCCCGACGACGAGAAGCTGATCCAGGACGAGTTCGCGAAGAACGTCCCCTTCGCGCTCTCCGTCGCCGAGACCGCCGTCCACCCCGACCAGCCCACGTCGTCGGTCGGCCTCGGCGCCGCCGACTTCACCCCGGCCGCCTTCCCGACGTCGTACTCGCGCGGCGCCGACCAGAAGGTCTCCGTCGTCGCACGGAAGTCCGTGCGCGACAAGGAGCTCAAGTACCGCGTCAACGGCGGCCGTACGGAGGACATGGCACTGAAGCCCTGGAAGGGCGGCCAGACCTACGGCGGGGACGACAACCTGTACTTCGACGAGTACCGGGCCAAGGTCAAGGACGGCGACCCGGGCGACAAGGTCGAGGTCTGGTTCACCGGCGAGACGAAGGCCGGGAAGCCCACCTCCAGCGCGCACTTCACGTACATGGTGGCCAAGCGGCCCGCGGCCGACACGCTCGTCGTCGCCGAGGAGGGCGCTGCCGCGACGCAGGCGCAGACCTACGTCGACGCCCTGAAGGCGGACGGTCGTAAGGCGGTCGTCTGGGACGTCGCCACGCAGGGCGCGCCCGACGCGCTCGGCGTACTCGACCACTTCAAGACCGTCGTCCACTACTCGGGCACGGCGGGACCGGGCAACGACACCCAGCTCCAGCTGCGCGCCTTCCTCAACGAGGGCGGCAAGCTGATCGAGGCCGGCGAGCGGGCGGGTGGCTCCGTCGACCTCGGCGACGGCACCCCCTCGAACGACTTCAGCCAGTACTACCTGGGCGCCTACTCGCGTACGTCCCTCCCCGGGGCCACCGGTTTCACCGGCTCCGGCAAGCTCGCCGGCTTCACCGGGCCGCTCAGCGGCGCGCCCGGCAACCCGCTGGACCGGGCGGGCAGTTACAGCGTCACCTCCGACTCGCTGCCCCCGGCCACGTACCCGCAGTTCGCGAGTGCCGGGGCGGGCCAGTTCGCCGGGACCGTCAACCCGTACGGGCCCTATGCGGGCTCCTACATGGCCGCCGCCGTCCACACCGACGACGCCTACAAGCGCCTCACCCGCACCGTCGACCTCACCAGGGTGAGCGCGGCCGACAAGCCCACGCTGCGCAGCGAACTGCTGTGGGACACCGAGCCCGGCTACGACCATGCCGTGGTCGAGATCCACACCACCGGGGCCGACGACTGGACCACGCTCCCGGAGGTCGGCGGCGCCACCAGCACCGCCCTGCCCTCGGAGTGCGAGGCCGGGTTCCTCGTCGGCGAACACCCGTGGCTCAAGCACTACCTGACCTTCTCCGCCAGTGGCTGCACCGCGACCGGCACCACCGGCTCGTGGAACAGCTTCACCGGCGCCTCCAACGGCTGGCAGCAGGTCGGCTTCGACCTGAGCGCCTACGCGGGCAAGTCGGTGGAGGTCTCGCTCAGTTACATCACCGACCCGGGCTCCGGCGGTCACGGCGTCCTCGCCGACGACACCTCGCTCGTCGTGGGCGGCACGGCGACCCAGACCGAGGGCTTCGAGACCTCGCTCGGCGCCTGGAGCGTGACCGGACCGCCCCCGGGCAGCCCGGCGGTCCTGAAGGACTGGACCCGCACCGGAGCCCTGTTCCAGACGTACGGCGCGGTCACCACCGACCGCACCGTGCTGCTCGGCTTCGGCCTGGAGCAGGTCACCTCGGCGACCGACCGCGCGGCCCTGCTCAAGAAGGCGCTGACGGCTCTGAGCAGCTGACCCCGTGTGACGATGTCATGAACATCAAGGGCGGTCCGTACCCCTACTGGCGGGTACGGACCGCCCTGCCGTGTATGGGGCATCTCGATGTCACCACGGAGGGCTCAGGGAGGTAGGGTCGTAGGCGGTCGGGGACATCCCATACAACTCGCCGGCACTGAGCCGGCGTACCAACGAGGAGATCGGTTCGTGACGATCCGCGTAGGCATCAACGGCTTTGGCCGCATCGGTCGTAACTACTTCCGCGCGCTGCTGAAGCAGGGTGCTGACATCGAGATCGTGGCTGTCAACGACCTGGGTGACACCGCGACCACCGCTCACCTGCTCAAGTACGACACCATCCTGGGCCGTCTCCAGGCCGAGGTGTCGCACACCGCCGACACGATCACCGTCGACGGGCACACGATCAAGGTCCTGTCCGAGCGCAACCCCGCCGACATCCCGTGGGGCGAGCTGGGCGTCGACATCGTCATCGAGTCGACCGGCATCTTCACGAAGAAGGCCGACGCCGAGAAGCACATCGCCGGCGGCGCCAAGAAGGTCCTCATCTCGGCTCCGGCCAAGGACGAGGACATCACGATCGTGATGGGCGTCAACCAGGACAAGTACGACGCGGCCAACCACCACGTCATCTCGAACGCCTCCTGCACCACCAACTGTGTGGCGCCGATGGCCAAGGTTCTCGACGAGAACTTCGGCATCGTCAAGGGCCTGATGACGACGGTCCACGCGTACACGAACGACCAGCGCATCCTGGACTTCCCGCACTCGGACCTGCGCCGCGCGCGTGCCGCCGCCGAGAACATCATCCCGACCACGACCGGTGCCGCCAAGGCCACCGCCCTGGTCCTCCCGCAGCTCAAGGGCAAGCTGGACGGCATCGCGATGCGCGTCCCGGTCCCGACCGGTTCGGCCACCGACCTGGTCGTGACGCTGCAGCGCGAGGTCACCAAGGACGAGGTCAACGCCGCGTTCAAGAAGGCCTCCGACGACGGCGACCTCAAGGGTTACCTGTCCTACACCGAGGACCCGATCGTCTCCTCGGACATCGTCGGCGACCAGGCCTCCTGCACCTTCGACTCCCTCCTGACCATGGTCCAGGACGGCAACACGGTGAAGATCCTCGGCTGGTACGACAACGAGTGGGGCTACTCCAACCGCCTCGTCGACCTCACGGTCTTCGTCGGCGGCCAGCTCTAACTCCCAGAGCAGGCAACTCGATGTGAGTCAGGGCTCGGGCAGCGCACGCCGCGCTGTCCGAGCCCTTGCTACGTAGTGTCCGAGCCTTTGCTACGTAGTGATCGATCAGCCCTCTCGGATCTGAAGAGCCCTCCCTAGGAGTCCCTTTATGAAGACGATCGACGAACTTCTCGCCGAAGGCGTGGACGGCAAGCGGGTCTTCGTCCGCGCCGACCTCAACGTTCCGCTGGCCGACGGCCTCATCACCGACGACGGCCGTATCCGCGCCGTGTTGCCCACGATCAAGGCCCTCGCCGAGGCGGGCGCCAAGGTGATCGTGGCCTCGCACCTGGGCCGCCCCAAGGGCGCCCCGGACCCGGCCTTCTCCCTCCTCCAGCCGGCCGAGCGCCTCGCCGAACTCCTCGGCGCGCCGGTCGCGTTCGCCCAGGACACCGTCGGCCCCGCCGCCCACGACGCGGTGCGCGGCCTCGAACCCGGCCAGGTCGCGGTCATCGAGAACCTGCGCTTCAACCCGGGCGAGACATCCAAGGACGACGTCGAGCGCGGCGAGTTCGCCGACCAGCTCGCCGCCCTGGCGGACGTCTACGTAGGCGACGGTTTCGGTGCCGTGCACCGCAAGCACGCCTCCGTGTACGACCTCCCGGCCCGCCTGCCGCACTACGCGGGCTACCTCATCGCCACCGAGGTCGGCGTCCTGAAGAAGCTCACCGAGGACGTCAAGCGGCCCTACGTGGTCGCCCTCGGCGGCTCCAAGGTCTCCGACAAGCTCGCCGTCATCGACCAGCTGCTCGGCAAGGCCGACCGCATCCTCATCGGCGGCGGCATGGCCTTCACCTTCCTCAAGGCCCAGGGCTACGAGATCGGCGCCTCCCTGGTACAGGACGACCAGATTCCCGCCGTCACCGAGTACGTCGAGCGCGCCGAGAAGAACGGCGTCGAGCTGGTCGTCCCGGTCGACGTCGTGACCGCGTCCGCGTTCCCGGACCTGAAGACGAAGGCCCCGTCCAACCCCACCACCGTCGCCGCGGACGCCATCCCGGCCGACCAGATGGGCCTCGACATCGGTCCCGAGACCGGTGCCCTGTACGCCTCGAAGCTCGCCGACGCGGCCACCATCTTCTGGAACGGTCCGATGGGCGTCTTCGAACACCCCGACTACGCCGAGGGCACCAAAGCGGTCGCCCAGGCCCTTCTCGACTCCCCGGCCTTCACGGTCGTCGGCGGTGGCGACTCCGCCGCGGCCGTCCGCATCCTGGGCTTCGACGAGACCGCATTCGGCCACATCTCGACCGGCGGTGGCGCCTCCCTCGAATACCTAGAGGGCAAGACGCTCCCCGGCCTCGCCGCACTGGAGGACTGACCCCAATGGCTCCATCTATTTCCTCTGGGCGCACGCCGATCATGGCGGGCAACTGGAAGATGAACCTCAACCACCTTGAGGCCATCGCCCACGTCCAGAAGCTCGCCTTCGCCCTCGCGGACAAGGACTACGAGGCCGTCGAGGTCGCCGTCCTGCCGCCCTTCACCGACCTGCGCTCCGTGCAGACCCTGGTCGACGGCGACAAGCTCAAGATCAAGTACGGTGCCCAGGACATCTCGGCGCACGACTCCGGCGCCTACACCGGCGAGATCTCCGGTGCGATGCTGGCCAAGCTGAAGTGCACGTACGTGGCCATCGGCCACTCCGAGCGCCGTCAGTACCACGCGGAGACCGACGAGATCGTCAACGCGAAGGTCAAGGCCGCCTACAAGCACGGCCTGACCCCGATCCTCTGCGTCGGCGAGGAACTCGACGTCCGCGAGGCGGGCAACCACGTCGCCCACACCCTCTCCCAGGTCGAGGGCGGCCTCAAGGACGTCCCGGCCGAGCAGGCCGAGTCCATCGTCATCGCCTACGAGCCCGTCTGGGCCATCGGCACCGGCAAGGTCTGCGGCGCCGGCGACGCCCAGGAGGTCTGCCAGGCCATCCGCGGCAAGCTCGCCGAGCTGTACTCACAGGAGCTGGCCGACCAGGTCCGCATCCAGTACGGCGGCTCCGTCAAGTCCGGCAACGTCGCCGAGATCATGGCCCAGCCCGACGTCGACGGCGCCCTGGTCGGCGGTGCCTCGCTGGACGCGGACGAGTTCGTCAAGATCGCGCGCTTCCGCGACCAGTGAGTTCAGCAGTGTGTAGGCGGTAGCCGGGATCCGTCGTACCCTTGCGGGGGCATAGCGGCCACGCGGCGGAGCCGCACATGGATAACGTGCTATGCCCCTGTCGTCCATCCGAATCCGAGGAAGTTGGTCCAGCCGTGGTTTTGGGGTTCTCGATCGCCCTGATCGTCTTCAGCCTGCTGCTGATGCTGCTGGTGCTGATGCACAAGGGGAAGGGCGGCGGTCTCTCCGACATGTTCGGTGGCGGCATGGCGTCGTCCGTCGGCGGCTCTTCGGTCGCCGAGCGCAACCTGGACCGCATCACCGTGGTGCTCGGTGTGCTCTGGTTCGCCTGCATCGTGGTGCTCGGCCTGCTGATGAAGACGAGCTGACCGCACGTTCCGTCGCACATTCCGTACGTAAGGCCCCATGTTCGGTACGCGCAGCTGAGCGCGGCCTATCATGGGGCTTGCGTCTAGGTGTAGGGGCTGTAACTCCAACCACTGGACGCGCGTTGGGCCTTACGTAGACTGAGGCGCTCGCAACGGAGCGAAAACGCCGACTCGCTTCGCGGCACCATCACGCAGGGAGTTACGACCGTGGCAAGTGGCAACGCGATCCGTGGAAGCCGGGTCGGGGCGGGGCCGATGGGCGAGGCCGAGCGTGGCGAGTCCGCGCCCCGGCTGCGCATCTCCTTCTGGTGCTCGAACGGGCACGAGACGCAGCCCAGCTTCGCCAGCGACGCGCAGGTTCCCGACACCTGGGACTGCCCGCGCTGCGGCTTCCCGGCCGGACAGGACCGGGACAACCCGCCGGACCCGCCGCGCACCGAGCCCTACAAGACGCACCTCGCGTATGTACGGGAGCGGCGCAGCGACGCGGACGGCGAGGCGATCCTCGCCGAGGCGCTCGCCAAACTGCGGGGAGAAATCTAGGAGTTGAACCGGCCGGACGCCCACAAGGTGTCTGGCCGGAGCTGTTTCGCGGCCCGGTGGCCGACCCGCCCCCGGACCGATTGTCAGTGGTGCCCTCTACGGTTTGTGAAGTGACGAATCGTGAGGGGGAGCGGTGACGACGGTCGAGGTGACGGGCAGTCATGTGCCCGCGTGGCGCGGGGGGTTCGGGCGGCTGTGGAGTGCCGCGGTGATCTCGCGGTTCGGGGACGCGCTGCGCGGTGCGGCACTGCCGCTGCTCGCTGTCTCGCTGACGGACCGCCCCCTCCTCATCGCCTCCGTGACCGCGTGCGGCTATCTGCCCTGGATCGTCTTCGGACTGCTCGGCGGCGCGGTCGCGGACCGGGTGGACCAGCGGCGCGCGATGTGGACGGTGGACGCGGTCCGCGGACTGCTCGTCGCCGCCTTCGCCGTGGCCGTCGCCCTCGGCCATGCCTCGATCCTGCTGCTCATCGCGCTGGCCTTCGTGCTGACCACGCTCCAGACCCTCTTCGACAACGCCTCCACGGCCCTGCTGCCGGCCCTGGTGGACCGGGCGGCCCTCGGCAGCGCCAACGCCCGGCTGATGACCGGGCAGAAGATCGCCGGCGGCCTGATGGGAACGCCCGTGGTGCCCCTGCTGATCGCCGCGGGAGCGGCGGTTCCCTTCGTGGCCGACGCCGGGACCTTCCTCCTCGCCGCCGCACTGGTCGCCTCGCCGCGCACCGCCGCGCCCGACCGCGGGCCGGGACCGGTGGGCAGCACGCTGCGCGGTGAGATCGCGGACGGACTGCGCACCCTGTGGCGCGACCGGCCCTTGCGTGGACTGTGCGCCGCGACCGCCCTGTGCAACATCGGCATGGGCGCCCTGATCGCCACCCTGGTCATCCTGGTGACCGGCTGGCTCGACGAGGGCACCGCCGGATACGCGGCGGCGACCACCGCGTTCACCGTCGGCGGTCTGGCCGGGGGAGTGGTGACCGGACGCATCACCGCTCGTCTCGGCCCGATGCGGAGCGTGCTGCTCGCGGGTCTGGTGCAGACCGGAGCCCTCGTCGTCATGGGCTCCGTGCGCAGCCTGATCGCGGTCGTGGCGGCACTCGCGGTCTTCGGCTCCATGAGCATGCTGTGGAACGTCAACACGACGACCCTGATGCAGTAGCGCACCCCCGCCGACATGCTGGGCCGGGTCAGCTCCGCCTTCCGCACCCTGGCCGCCGCCGGGGCCCCGCTGGGCGCCCTCCTCGGCGGGGCCGTCGCCACCGCCTGGGGGTTGAACACACCCGCCCTGCTCACCGCCGCCTTCTTCGTCCTGTCGGTCATCGCACTGATACCTGCGGTCAAGCCGGACGTACCTGTTGTTGCCCCGCAGGACGACGCGACGACCGCTCATGCCACGGGCTGATCAATTAGGTTGGAACCGGCCCCCAGGTCGGTAGGAAAGAAGGCTGAAGTCGCAATGAACGCAGACGGCCGTACCAGGCTCAACCAGACGCCCGAGTGGACCGCCTTGGCCAAGCACCGTGAGGAGCTCGGCGAGGTGCAGCTGAGGGAGCTGTTCGCCGCCGATCCCGGGCGCGGCACCGGTTACACGCTCAAGGTCGGTGACCTGCACCTCGACTACTCGAAGCACCTCGTCACCGACGAGACCCTGCGGCTGCTGCACGCGCTGGCCGCCGCCACTGGCGTGTTCGGCCTCCGGGACGCGATGTTCCGGGGCGAGAAGATCAACGTCACCGAGGACCGCGCGGTCCTGCACACCGCGCTGCGCGCCCCGCGCGACGCGGTGATCGAGGTCGACGGCGAGAACGTGGTGCCGCAGGTGCACGCCGTGCTCGACAAGATGGCCGGCTTCGCGGACCGCGTCCGCTCCGGCGAGTGGACCGGCCACACCGGCAAGCGCATCAAGAACATCGTCAACATCGGCATCGGCGGCTCGGACTTGGGCCCGGCGATGGCGTACGAGGTGCTGCGCAGCTTCACCGACCGCGATCTCACGGTCCGGTTCGTGTCGAACGTGGACGGCGCCGACCTGCACGAAGCGACCCGGGACCTCGACCCGGCCGAGACGCTGTTCATCATCGCGTCCAAGACGTTCACCACGATCGAGACGATCACCAACGCCACCTCGGCCCGCGACTGGCTGCTCACCGAGCTGAAGGCCGGTCAGGACGCTGTGGCCAAGCACTTCGTGGCGCTGTCGACGAACGCCGGGAAGGTGTCGGACTTCGGCATCGACACGGACAACATGTTCGAGTTCTGGGACTGGGTCGGCGGACGCTACTCCTACGACTCGGCCATCGGTCTTTCCCTGATGATCGCCATCGGCCCGGACCGCTTCCGCGAGATGCTCGACGGCTTCCACCTCGTCGACGAGCACTTCCGCACCGCACCGGCCGAGTCCAACGTGCCTTTGCTCCTTGGCCTGTTGGGCGTCTGGTACGGCAACTTCCATGACGCCCAGTCGCACGCCGTGCTGCCGTACAGCCACTACCTCTCCAAGTTCACCGCGTATCTCCAGCAGTTGGACATGGAGTCGAACGGCAAGTACGTGGACCGGGACGGCCAGGAGGTCGACTGGCAGACCGGGCCGGTGGTGTGGGGTACGCCCGGGACCAATGGGCAGCACGCGTACTACCAACTCATCCACCAGGGCACCAAGTTGATCCCGGCGGACTTCATCGGCTTCGCCGAGCCGGTGGCCGAGCTGAGTGACGGGCTCAAGGCGCAGCACGACCTGCTGATGGCCAACTTCTTCGCGCAGACACAGGCGTTGGCCTTCGGCAAGACGCCGGACGAGGTGCGCGCGGAGGGTGTGCCCGAGGAGCTGGTGCCGCACAAGACGTTCAAGGGCAACCACCCCACGACCACGATCCTGGCCCGCGAGCTGACCCCGTCCGTTCTCGGCCAGTTGATCGCGCTCTACGAGCACAAGGTGTTCGTCCAGGGTGCCGTCTGGAACATCGACTCCTTCGACCAGTGGGGCGTCGAGCTGGGCAAGGTCCTCGCCAAGCGCGTCGAACCCGCCCTCACCGAAGGCGCCGACGTGCCCGGCCTGGACGCGTCGACGACGGCCCTGGTCGCCAAGTACCGCGAGCTGCGCGGGCGTTGAGACACGGAAGAGCCCGTACGACCGAGGTCGTACGGGCTCTTCAGCAGGATGCCGGTGTCGCCGGTGTCAGGCGGAAGCCGGTGGATAGAGCGCGCGCGGCAGCTGTGAGGCCGCCGCCGCGTCCAGCAGCCACAGGGTGCGGGCGCGGCCGTGGGCACCGGCGGCCGGTGCCTGGATCTCGCCCGCGCCCGACAGGGCGATGGCCGCGGCCTCCGCCTTGTCCTCGCCGGCCGCGAGCAACCACACCTCACGGGCGGAGCGGATCGCCGGAAGGGTCAACGTGATCCGGGTCGGCGGAGGCTTGGGCGCGCCGTGCACGCCGACGACCGTGCGCTCGGTCTCCCGTACGGCGGGCAACTCCGGGAAGAGCGACGCCACATGGGTGTCCGGGCCGACGCCCAGCATGAGGACGTCGAAGGTCGGGACGGAACCGTGGTTCTCGGGACCGGCGGACCGGGCGAGTTCCTCGGCGTAGCCTGCGGCCGCCGCTTCCACGTCGTTGCCGTAGAGGCCGTCGGACGCGGGCATGGCGTGCACGCGCTTCGGGTCCAGCGGCACCGCGTCGAGCAGTGCCTCTCGGGCCTGGGTGACATTGCGCTCCGGGTCGCCCTCGGGCAGGAACCGCTCGTCGCCCCACCACAGGTCGAGGCGGCCCCAGTCGACGGCGTCCCGGGCGGGCTGGCCCGCCAGAGCCGACAGCAGACCGTTGCCGTTGCGACCGCCGGTGAGCACGATCGAGGCGTAGCCGCGCGAGGCCTGCGCGTCCACGATCTTCGTGATCAGGCGAGCCGCGGCGGCCTGGGCCATCAGTTCCTTGTCGCGGTGGACGACGAGTTGGGGAGTGCTCACTGCGGATCAGCCTTCTTCACCGGGGGCATCTTCGCCGGGGTGGGCCGGTCGGTGTCGCCCTGGCCAGCCGATGCCGAAGCCGAAGCCGAAACGGAGGCCGACGTCGAACCCGAAGCCGACGCCTGAGCCGATACGGACGTCGTGTCCGTCACCGAGCGCACCGGCAGCGCAGGCACCGGCTGAGCCGCCGCCTCAGCCCGTTCCGCCGCCGACTGGATGCCGCCCAGCCGGTCCACGCCGAACCGCAGCGCGGACGCGTAGGTGTCGTCCGGGTCGAGCCGGCGCAGCTCCTCCGCGAGGAGTTCGGACGTCTCGCGGCGCTTGAGCGCCACCGCGCGGTCCGGCTGGCCGGGAAGTGCCAGAGTGGCCATCGCCCCGTCAGACCGGTGCAGCGTGATGGGGCCGCCGGTCGTCTCCAGGCGCACCTGGGTCAGACCGGGACCGGCGGAGACCGCACGCCGTACGTGCACGTGGAGGCGGTCGGCGAGCCACATCGCGAGCAGTTCGACGCTCGGGTTGGACTCCTCGCCCGCCACCTCGACGGAGACGATCTCCGAGTCGACCTGGTCGAGCGCGGCGGCCAGCATCGAACGCCACGGCGTGATCCGGGCCCAGGCCAGGTCGGTGTCGCCCGGTTCGTAGCTCTCGGCGCGGGACCGCAGCTCGTCGACGGGCTTCTCCGCCGCGTAGCTGTCGGTGACCCGGCGCTGGCTCAGGGCGCCCAGCGGGTCGTTGGCCGGGTCGCGCGGCGCGTCCACCGACCACCAGACCACCACCGGCGCGTCCGGCAGCAGCAGCGGCAGCACCACGGACTGGGCGTGGTCGGAGACCTCGCCGTAGAGCCGCAGGACGACCGTCTCGCCGCTGCCCGCGTCCGTGCCCACCCGGACCTCGGCGTCGAGGCGGGACTGGGTGCGGTCCCGAGGTGAGCGCGAGACGCGCTTGATGACCACGAGTGTGCGCGAGGGGTGCTCGCGCGACGCGTCGTTGGCGGCCTTCAGGGCGTCGTAGGCGTTCTCCTCGTCCGTGACGACGACGAGGGTGAGCACCATGCCGACGGCCGGGGTGCCGATGGCGCGGCGGGCTTTCACCAGCCCTTTGTTGATCTTGCTGGCAGTGGTGTCGGTGAGGTCTATTTTCATGGCCGACGCCAGCTCCGTCCCTCTCGTGCGAGCATTTCGTCCGCCTCGACCGGACCCCAGGTCCCGGACTGGTACTGCGCGGGCTTGCCGTGCTTGTCCCAGTACTGCTCGATCGGGTCGAGGATCTTCCAGGAGAGCTCGACCTCCTCGGTGCGCGGGAAGAGGTTCGAGTCGCCGAGCAGGACGTCGAGGATCAGGCGCTCGTACGCCTCCGGGCTGGACTCCGTGAACGACTCGCCGTAGGCGAAGTCCATGGAGACGTCCCGGATCTCCATCGAGGTGCCGGGCACCTTGGAGCCGAAGCGGACCGTGACGCCCTCGTCGGGCTGGACGCGGAAGACGATGGCGTTCTGGCCCAGCTCCTCCGTCGCCGTCTGGTCGAAGGGGGAGTGCGGGGCGCGCTGGAAGACGACCGCGATCTCGGTGACGCGGCGGCCCAGGCGCTTGCCCGTGCGCAGGTAGAAGGGGACGCCCGCCCAGCGGCGGTTGTCGACCTCGACCTTGATGGCGGCGTAGGTGTCGGTCTTCGACTTGGGGTCGATACCGTCCTCCTGGAGATAGCCGACGGCCTTCTCGCCGCCCTGCCAGCCCTCCGCGTACTGCCCGCGGACCGTGTTCCTGCCCAGGTCCTTCGGCAGCCGTACCGCGCCGAGCACCTTCTCCTTCTCGGCGGCCAGCGCGTCGGCGGAGAAGGAGGACGGCTCCTCCATCGCGGTCAGCGCCATCAGCTGGAGCAGGTGGTTCTGGATGACGTCACGGGCGGCGCCGATGCCGTCGTAGTAGCCGGCCCGGCCGCCGATGCCGATGTCCTCGGCCATGGTGATCTGCACGTGGTCCACGAAGGACCGGTTCCAGATCGGCTCGAACATCGTGTTGGCGAAGCGGAGCGCCAGGATGTTCTGGACTGTCTCCTTGCCGAGGTAGTGGTCGATGCGGAAGACCTGGTCAGCGGCGAAGACCTCGTGCACGACCTTGTTGAGGTCCTCGGCCGACTTGAGGTCGTGGCCGAAGGGCTTCTCGATGACCGCGCGGCGCCAGGAACCCTTCTCCTGGTCGGCGAGTCCGTGCTTCTTCAGCTGCTGGATGACGACCGGGAAGGAGCGCGGCGGCACCGACAGATAGAAGGCGAAGTTGCCGCCCGTGCCCTGCGCCTTGTCCAGTTCCTCGATCGTGTCGCGGAGCCGCTCGAACGCGTCGTCGTCGTCGAAGGTGCCCTGGACGAAGCGCATCCCCTGGACGAGCTGCTGCCAGACCTCCTCACGGAACGGCGTACGGGCGTGCTCCTTGACCGCGTCGTGGACCTCCTGCGCGAAGTCCTCGTGGGCCCACTCGCGCCGGGCGAAGCCGACGAGCGAGAAACCCGGCGGCAGCAGACCCCGGTTGGCGAGGTCGTACACGGCGGGCATCAGCTTTTTGCGTGACAAATCGCCTGTGACGCCGAAGATGACCAGGCCCGACGGCCCCGCGATACGCGGGAGCCGTCGGTCGGCGGGGTCACGCAGCGGGTTGCTGCTCGACAAGGTTTCAGCCCTCCGAGGGGGCGAGGCGCGAGAGCTCCGCCTCGGTCGACTTGAGCAGGTCGGTCCAGGACGCCTCGAACTTCTCGACGCCCTCGTCCTCCAGCAGCTGCACGACCTCGTCGTACGAGATGCCGAGCGCTTCCACGGCGGCGATCTCGGCGCGGGACTGCTCGTACGTGCCGGAGATGGTGTTGCCGGTGATCTGGCCGTGGTCGTCGGCGGCCTCAAGGGTGGCCTCCGGCATGGTGTTCACCGTGTTCGGCGCCACCAGGTCGTCCACGTACAGCGTGTCCTTGTACGCCTTGTCCTTGACGCCGGTCGAGGCCCACAGCGGACGCTGCTTGTTGGCCTGCGCCTTGTCGAGGGCGGCCCAGCGGTCCGAGGAGAAGACTTCCTCGTACGCCTCGTAGGCGAGCCGCGCGTTGGCGAGACCGGCCTTGCCGCGGGCGGCCTTGGCCTCGTCGGTGCCCAACGCGTCGATCCGCTTGTCGATCTCGGTGTCCACGCGGGACACGAAGAAGGACGCCACGGAGTGGATCTTCGAGAGGTCCAGGCCGCGCTCCTTGGCCTTCTCCAGGCCGGAGATGAACGCGTCCATGACCTCGCGGTAGCGGGCCAGCGAGAAGATCAGCGTGACGTTGACGCTGATGCCGAGGCCGATGACCTCGGTGATCGCCGGCAGACCCGCCCGGGTGGCCGGGATCTTGATCAGGGTGTTCGGCCGGTCCACCAGCCAGGCCAGCTGCTTGGCCTCGGCGATGGTCGCCTGGGTGTTGTGCGCCAGCCGCGGGTCGACCTCGATCGACACCCGGCCGTCCTGGCCGCCGCTCGCGTCGAAGACCGGCCGCAGGATGTCGGCGGCGTCACGGACGTCCGCCGTCGTGATCATGCGGACGGCTTCCTCGACGGTGACCTTGCGGGCGGCGAGGTCGGTGAGCTGCTGCTCGTAACCGTCGCCCGACGAGATGGCCTTCTGGAAGATCGACGGGTTGGTGGTGACGCCCACGACGTGCTGCTGGTCGATCAGTTCGGCGAGGTTGCCGGACGTGATCCGCTTGCGCGACAGGTCGTCCAGCCAGATCGCGACGCCTTCCTCGGAGAGGCGCTTGAGTGCGTCTGTCATGGAAAATGCATCTCCTACGTGTCGTTTGTCAGCGTCAGCTCTGGGCGGCGGCGATGGATTCCCGGGCCTTCTCAGCCACGTTCTCGGCAGTGAAGCCGAACTCCTGGAAGAGCACCTTGCCGTCGGCGGAAGCCCCGAAGTGCTCCAGGGAAACGATGCGACCGGCGTCCCCGACGAACCGGTACCAGGTCAGACCGATCCCGGCCTCGACCGCGACCCGCGCCTTGACGGACGGCGGCAGCACGCTGTCCCGGTACCCCTGGTCCTGCGCGTCGAACCACTCCACGCAGGGCATGGACACGACCCGCGTCGGCACCCCGGAGGCCTCCAGCTGCTCGCGCGCCTCGACGGCCACGTGCACCTCGGAACCGGTACCGATGAGGATCACCTCGGGCGTACCCGTGGACGCCTCGAACAGGACGTAACCGCCCTTGGCGGTGTCCTCGTTGGCGTCGTACGTCGGCACACCCTGACGCGTCAGCGCGAAACCGTGCGGGGCACCCTCGCCGTACACCTTGGTGTAGCGGCGCAGGACCTCGCGCCAGGCGATGGCCGTCTCGTTGGCGTCGGCCGGGCGGACCACGTTCAGGCCCGGGATGGCGCGCAGCGAGGCCAGGTGTTCGACCGGCTGGTGGGTGGGGCCGTCCTCGCCGAGACCGACGGAGTCGTGCGTCCACACGTACGTCACCGGCAGGTGCATCAGCGCCGACAGACGCACGGCGTTGCGCATGTAGTCGGAGAAGACGAGGAACGTACCGCCGTAGGCACGCGTGTTGCCGTGCAGCGTGATGCCGTTCAGCTCCGCGCCCATGGAGTGCTCGCGGATGCCGAAGTGGATCGTGCGGCCGTACGGGTTCGCCTCCGGCAGCGGGTTGTCCGCCGGGAGGAACGACGACGTCTTGTCGATCGTCGTGTTGTTCGAGCCCGCGAGGTCGGCCGAGCCGCCCCACAGCTCCGGGATGACCGCGCCGAGCGCCTGGAGCACCTTGCCGGACGCGGCACGGGTGGCGACGGACTTGCCCGTCTCGAAGGCCGGGAGCTTCTCTTCCCAGCCGGCCGGCAGCTCGCCCGCGCGGATGCGGTCGTACTCGGCGGCGCGCTCCGGGTTGTTGGTGCGCCACTCCTGGTACGACGGGTCCCACGCGGCCTTGGCCTCGCGGCCCCGCTCCAGCGCCTGGCGGGTGTGCTTGAGGACGTCGTCGGAGACGTCGAAGGACTTCTCGGGGTCGAAGCCGAGGACCCGCTTGGTGGCGGCGACCTCGTCGGCGCCGAGCGCCGAGCCGTGCGCTGCCTCGGTGTTCTGCGCGTTCGGCGCGGGCCAGGCGATGATCGAGCGCATCGCGATGAACGACGGCTTGTTCGTCACCTTCTTCGCGGCCTCGATGGCGTTGTAGATGGCGTGCGGGTCCAGGTCGCCGTCCGGCTTGGGGGCGACGCGCTGGACGTGCCAGCCGTAGGCCTCGTAGCGCTTGACCGTGTCCTCGGAGACCGCCGTCTCCGTGTCGCCCTCGATGGAGATGTGGTTGTCGTCCCACAGGAGGATGAGGTTGCCGAGCTCCTGGTGACCGGCCATGGAGGACGCCTCCGCGGAGATGCCCTCCTGGAGGCAGCCGTCACCGGCGATGGCGTAGATGAAGTGGTCGAACGGGGACTCGCCCTGCGGAGCGTCCGGGTCGAACAGACCGCGCTCGTAGCGGGCGGCCATCGCCATGCCCACCGCGTTGGCGACACCCTGGCCCAGCGGGCCGGTCGTCGTCTCCACGCCGGTGGTGTGGCCGTACTCGGGGTGACCCGGAGTCTTGGAGCCCCAGGTGCGGAACGCTTCCAGGTCGGCCAGCTCCAGGCCGAACCCGGCCAGGTAGAGCTGCGTGTAGAGGGTCAGGGACGAGTGACCCGCGGACAGGACGAACCGGTCGCGCCCCACCCAGTCGGCGTCGGCGGGGTCGTGGCGCATCACCTTCTGGAAGAGGGTGTACGCGGCCGGGGCCAGGCTCATCGCCGTACCGGGATGGCCGTTACCGACCTTCTGTACGGCATCGGCTGCCAGGACGCGCGCGGTGTCCACCGCGCGCTGGTCCAACTCGGTCCAGTCGAGGTCTGTTGTGGTCGGCTTGGTGCTCACCCTGGGTCAGGGCTCCTCTCCACATGTCACGCATGTCGAATGCCGGTGCACTCGGCGCCCACCGGCCGTTGTCGAGCCTACCCCCGTAAGAACGCGCATTTTTTCGAGTCATTCCAGACTGCCGGGACTCTCACGGATCCGCCTCCCGACTGGGTCGATTCGCATCCGGCAACTGAATACGGAGGTGCTCGTTCGAGTGCTCAACAGAGTGGCGATCAGCTCTTCCGGAGGCACCGTCCAACACGACCCCACCCCCGCGAATGTCCGGGTCTGGGCAACGTCTACAGTGGCGTGGTACGCGTGAGCCTTTACGGGGAGTTCACACCCGAAGGCTTGCTGGGATGTCTCTGTCAGGGGTGTGCGTGACGGCCGTTGAATCCCGTCCAGCGGGGATTGTCGGGGCGAGCCAGAGCCCGAGCCGGCGGCCGATCGGGGCCCGGGTCATGGCGTTCGTGGCGCTGACGAAGCCGCGGATCATCGAGCTGCTGCTGATCACCACCGTTCCGGTGATGTTCCTGGCCCAGCAGGGTGTGCCGGACCTCAAGCTGGTCCTCCTCACCTGCGTCGGCGGCTACCTCTCCGCGGGTGGCGCCAACGCGCTCAACATGTACATCGACCGCGACATCGACGCGCTCATGGACCGCACCTCGCAGCGACCCCTGGTCACCGGCATGGTCAGCCCCCGCGAATGCCTCGCCTTCGGCATCTCGCTCGGCGTGATCTCGACCCTGATGTTCGGCCTGACCGTCAACTGGCTGTCCGCCTGGCTGGCGCTCGGAGCACTCCTCTTCTACGTCGTCGTCTACACGATGATCCTCAAGAGGCGTACCTCGCAGAACATCGTGTGGGGCGGCATCGCCGGCTGCCTCCCGGTGCTCATCGGCTGGTCGGCGGTCAAGGACTCCATGTCCTGGGCCCCGATCATTCTCTTCCTCGTCATGTTCTTCTGGACGCCACCGCACTACTGGCCGCTGTCCATGAAGGTCAAGGACGACTACGCGCGCGTGGGCGTGCCGATGCTCCCGGTCGTCGCCTCCAACAAGGTCGTCGCCCGGCAGATCGTGATCTACAGCTGGGTCATGGTCGCGGTCTCGCTGCTGCTGACGCCCCTCGGTTACACGGGCTGGTTCTACACCCTGGTCGCGCTGCTGGCCGGAGGCTTCTGGCTCTGGGAGGCGCACGGGCTGCAGAACCGCGCCAAGGCCGAGGTGACGGGCGGCAAGCTCAAGGAGATGCGGCTGTTCCACTGGTCGATCACCTATGTGTCGCTCCTGTTCGTGGCGATCGCGGTGGACCCGTTCCTCAGGTAAGGGGCCTGCTGAGGCAGGAGTCACTCCCCCCGCCCGTCGCCGTTCGATCTACCCGTCGGTAGCATCCTGGCCATGGCAGACACGCAGCAGGTTGACGCGAAGGCCGAGCGCCAGGTGGCCCGCCTCGCCAAGCAGATCGGCACCTTCTCCAAGGCACACGGCGGGGCCGAGGGCCAGGTCGCGTACATCGGGGAGCGCGGCGCCCGCATCGTCCTCGTCGGCGAGGACGGCGGCTGGGGCGACCTGGTCGCCACGACGTACGACATCGCCCAGCAGGCGGTCGAGAAGTCCGGGATCACCGTCCACGAGGACTTCGACGGAGAGTTCGCGGCCAAGGTGACGACGGGCCCGTACGAGTGGAAGCGCATGGCGGGCATCCAGGTAGGCGGGTAGCGCCCCAAAGGGGCGCGAGGCCGTATCGATTTGCGGCTCCGCCGCGTGGGCGCGACCAGCCACGACGAACCGCCAGCCGCTGACGAACCCGCACCCCCTCCCCATGGCGCCCCCTCACACGGGGTGCGTACGAGCAACACCTCACACCCGGTTCACCCGTTAGGCCCCGTACAAGCGACGCAGTCACGCCCACGGGGAGTCCGGATGATCGAAACGCCGTCCCTCGTGGACCAGTACTGCCACGGCGTACTGAGAACGGAGCTGGGCCTCGGCACCTTCGAGGCCCAACTCGCCCGCAC
>NZ_JBXVPZ010000083.1:0-27828 GCF_057961495.1 Streptomyces sp. P5F9
CACCCGATCAGGATTGGAGAAGCCCCCGCGCCTCCCCCGCCCTAGCCTGAATTCACCGGCGAAATCCGTCGGACCACTCTTCACGGAGGAGCTCGTCATGACCGACGGACTGAACACGATCATCTACCCCGTCAAGGACCTGGACGCCGCGAAGGCCCTGTTCGGCGCCCTGCTGAGGGTCGAGCCGTATGCGGACGAGCCGTACTACGTCGGGTACAAGGCCGCCGGGCAGGACGTCGGTCTCGACCCGAACGGGCACGCCCGGGGCATGACGGGACCGGTGCCGTACTGGACCGTGGACGACATCCGGACGCGGCTCGCGGCCATGGTGGAGGTGGGGGCGGAGCTGGTGCAGGACGTCCAGGACGTCGGCGGGGGCAAGCTGATCGCGTTCGTGAAGGACGCGGACGGGAACTTCGTCGGGCTCACCCAGAATCCGGCCGCCTGACACACACCGACGGCAGGCCGC
The DNA here is from genome assembly GCF_057961495.1 of Streptomyces sp. P5F9. NCBI lineage: Bacteria > Bacillati > Actinomycetota > Actinomycetes > Kitasatosporales > Streptomycetaceae > Streptomyces > Streptomyces sp. P5F9. Next base: position 470 of record NZ_JBXVPZ010000083.1, read on the forward strand.
CCGGCACGCGTGCCGCGACAGCCAGCTACTTGCGCGTGCACTAGTTGCGTACTCAATAACTGGCCGGATCGGTGTACCGTGCGTGTATGGCAGTGAAGTCGGCCGGTGCCCGGCAGCTAGAGGAACAGTGGCGGGACATCCTGTCCGTGCACGCGCGCACGATGTGCGAGATCGACCGCGTACTGCACCCGCACGGCCTGGGCGCGAGCGACTTCGAGGTACTCGACGTGCTCGCGTCCGAGGCGCCCGAGGAAGGCGACCAGTGCCGGGTGCAGAACCTGGTCGGACGGGTCCATCTCAGCCAGAGCGCGCTCTCCCGTCTCATCGGACGGCTGGAGAAGGACGGCCTCGTGGAACGCTCCGTGTGCATCGAGGACCGACGCGGAGTGTGGGTCGCGCTCACCCGGAAGGGGCGTGATCTCCACTCGGAGGTGCTCCCGCTCCAACGGAGCGTCCTGGCGCGGATGTTGGACGGCACCGAGGGCTGACACCGCCCATCCGCCGCACGTGCCTCACACAGCGAACTCCGCCCCGTCCATGAGCACGTCGACCCCCACCTCGTTCGCCTGCGCCCGCGCGGCCGAACCCGCGTCGAGCAACGGATTCGTGTTGTTCAGGTGGGTGTAGATCCGGCGGACCCCGGGATGACGGGCGAGGGCGGTCAGACTGCCGCGCGGGCCGGCGACGGGCACGTGCCCCGCCGTCGCCAGCAGCTCGTCGAGGGTCTCCGACCAGGCTGCGACACAGGGTGCGTAGACGAGCGCCCCGCCGGTCGCCAGGTCCTCGATGCGGTACGCCGTCACCCAGCGGTCGTCCGCCGGGCGGGGCGGCAGGTACGTCGGGGCCTCGGTGCCCATCGGGTGGGCTGTCACCACCAGGCCTCCGGCCAGTACGAAACCGTCCTTCGCGAGGCTGTCGGACCACTCCCAGGGGGCATAGCGGTCGAGGACGGCCCGGGCCGGGCTCAGCGCGGCCAGGGCAGGCCGCGGGGCGTACACCTTGAGGCCCGGCGCCCCGCGGAGTGCGGCCAGGCCCGTCACATGGTCGGGCTCGGCGTCGGTGAGGAGGACGCCGCGCACCGGAGTGTCGCGCGCGCCGGGACCCGGCCAGAGCGCGGGGGTCGCGGTGAGCTGGGTGCGGATGTCGGGTGAGGCGTTGAGCAGCCACCAGTCCCGCGCGTTGCCGGTGACGGCCACGCGCTCCTGCGTACGCGAGGGCAGTTTCCCGTCGCGGGCGGCGGCGCACAGCGCGCAGGCGCAGTTCCTGCGGGAAACCGCCCCCCGGCCGCGGTACCGAGCAGGACGACCCTCACGACGATCGCGCCCCCTTGCCGACTCACCCGACTCGCGGACTCACCGAATCTCCCCGAGGGATCTTTCCTCCAAAACGGACCCGACTACCCCACGGCAGGGGACAGTTCCGGCCGATCTCCACCCGCCCATTCCCCTCTCCCTCGGTCAACGCAACAGATCCCGTACGGCGGCGAACGCCGCCTCCACCGTCGCCGGATCCGCGCCCGGCCGGGCCAGCGCGCTCATGGGAATCGGGGTGACGGAGGGCAGCCCGTCGTACGGAGTCAGCCCGTCCGGAGCCGAACCGACCGCCGCGAGCAGCGCGACACCCTGCCCCGTGCGGGCGATGTCGAGGACCCCGGCGAGATACCCCGCGTCGCCGACCACCGCGGCCGGCACCCCATGCGCGGCGAGGGTCGAGATAGCCCGGCGGCGGATCGCGCACGGGTCCTCGATGGCGACCAGCGGGACGGGCGCCGGCGCGGCCGGTCGCTGCCAGCCGGGCGTCGCGTGCCAGGTGAGCGGGAGGCCGCCGACCGGTGTGCCCTCGGTGGCTGCGGCCTCGGTGACGTACACCGCGACGTCCACGCTGCCGCGTTCCACGGCCTCGACGAGGCGGGCCGAGCGGTCGATGCGGAAGCGGACCCGGCAGCCGGGCCGCACCTCCTGGACGGCCGCGGTCAGCCGTGGCAGAAACTGGTCGGCCGCGTGTTCGGTGGAGCCGATCGTGACGGTGTCGCCGTCCACGTCGAGCAGGGTGCGTACGGCCTCGTCGTGCACGGCGAGGATGCGGCGGGCCTGTTCCAGGAGCAGCCGCCCCTCGGGCGTGAACCGGGTGCCCCGCCCCTCGCGCTCGACGATCGGCCGGCCCAGCGTCTTCTCCAGCCTGCGGACATGCTGGCTGACCGCGGACTGGCTCAGGGCGAGGGCCCGGGCCGCGCGGTGGAAGCCGCCACAGTCGGCGATCGCGGTCAGGCTGCGCAGGGCCACGATGTCGAGGACAGGTTGGGGCATGCCGGTGACGGTAGTCGTTCCGCGCATCGATCGCGATAACTGATCGATTTCGATGCGGAATCATCGTTGGACGCGATCGGTCGCGTCCGGTCATGATGGGCGCATGCTGCACACGACCGCTTTCGCTGCCCTTCTGACGCAGCGCCGAGTCATCGACTTCGGCGTGGCGTGCAGCGCGCGCTGTCGTTGACCCACCGCCTCTCCGCGGCACCCTTCCCGAGCTCTCGCTGATCACGTCCGCCCTGCGCACTGACACGTGACGGCGGCTCCGGCCTGCTCACTTCCTCCCCCTCTCCTCGATTCCCCTCCCCTTTCCCCTCGTTGGGAGCTGTCACCCCATGCCCTCTTCCTCCGTCTCGTCCTGGGACGAACCCGAAGGCCTCGCCGCGCGCGGCACGTTGATCGTGCTGGCCGGGCGGGGCGAACACGGCGGTGTCTACGAGCGGTTCGGCCGCCGGCTCGGCTACGACGCCTACCGCGTCCGCGCCCTCGGCGACCCGACCGCCGACCCCGCCGTCCTGGAGCAGGCCGCCAAGCTGCTCGCCGACGAGTCGCTGCCCGGCCCGAAGGTGCTGGTCGGTTCCGACACGGGCGCGCTCCACGCCCTTCAGCTCGCCGCCGAGCAGACCGCGGGCGTCGACGCGCTGATCCTCGCCGGGCTGCCCACCGGCGCCTGGACAGCGGGCAGTTGGGACGAGGAGGTCACCGCCCGCACCGCCTGCCCGACCCATCAGGGCCGTCTCACCAACGACCCCGCCTTCCGGCGCGGCGCCATCGACGACACCCCCGACCTGCCCGGACCGCGCCTGGACCTGGTCCGCGTCCCGGTCCTGGCCCTGCACGGCAGGGACGACACGATCAGCCCGCTCGACCGGGCACTGAGCGTCTACGACGGTCACCCGGGCGTCCACACGGTCGTCTTCCACGGCGGCCGGCACGACGTCCTCAACGACGCGCTGCACCGCACCGCCGCGGCCACGGTCGTCCTGTTCCTCGAACGGCTCCGACTGGCCCCCGAGGTCCGCGAGACCGGCGAGGCCCGTGAACTTCCCCTGATCGCCGAGGAGTTGACATGACCGGCCGCGTGACGACCACGGTCGCCGAGCTGACCGAACTCCTCGCCTCCGAGCGGCCGCCCGTGCTGCTCGACGTCCGCTGGGCCCTCGGCGACCCGTACGGCCACGACCACTACGCGGACGGCCACATCCCCGGCGCGGTCTACGTCGACCTGGACACGGAGTTGGCCGCACCGGCGAGCCCCGAGGGCGGCCGGCATCCGCTCCCCGATCTCGCCGAACTGCAGGAGTCCGCCCGCCGTTGGGGCATCGGCGACGGCCGGCCCGTCGTCGTCTACGACGACCTCGGCAACACGGCCGCCGCCCGCGCCTGGTGGCTGCTGCGGTACGCGGGCGTCGCCGAAGTGACCCTGCTGAACGGGGCGTTGGGCGCCTGGCGGACAGCGGGGCTGCCGCTGGAGTCCGGGATTCCCGTCGATCCGACGCCGGGTGATGTCGTGCTCCGCGCGGGTGCGCTGCCGATCACCGATGCCGACGGAGCAGCCGAACTCGCCGTGTCCGGGCTGCTGTTGGACGCCCGCGCGGGTGAGCGGTACCGGGGTGAGGTCGAGCCGGTCGACCCGCGCGCGGGACACATCCCGGGGGCCGTGTCCGCGCCGACCGGGGAGAACCTGGCGGCGGACGGCACCTTCCTGACACCGGAGTTGCTGCGCAAGCGGTTCGAGGAGCGGGGTGCCGGGGACGCGGCACGCATCGGCGTGTACTGCGGGTCCGGGGTCACCGCCGCTCATCAGATCGCGGCGCTGGAGATCGCCGGGTTCGAGGCGACGCTCTTCCCCGGTTCCTGGTCCGCCTGGTCCGCCGACCCCACGCGCCCGGCGTCGACGGGAGACCGGCCATGACGACGAAACCACTGGACGCGGCCGTGCTGCCGCAGCAGAAGGAAGTCGCCGCGGCACCGTCCACCAGGGTCACCATCCGAGGGACCGCGAAGGTCAACCGCCGTTTCACCGTGCCCCGTTCGGTGCGGCGGGCCGCCGGACCCGTCGGCCTCGTCCTGCTCTGGTTCCTGACCTCCGCCACCGGCGTGCTCCCCGAGTCCGTCCTGGCCTCCCCCGTCGACGTCCTGCGTCAGGCCGTGGACCTGACGAAGAACGGCGAACTCCCCCACGCCATCGCCGCGTCGGGCCGCCGGGCCGCCATCGGGTTCCTCATCGGCGCGACCGTCGCGCTGGTCCTGTCGCTGCTGGCCGGGCTGTTCCGGCTCGGCGAGGACGTCATCGACTCCTCGATGGGCATGTTCCGGGCGATCCCCTGGGTGGGTCTGATCCCGCTGTTCATCGTCTGGTTCGGCATCGAGGAGACGCCGAAGATCGCGCTCGTGGCGCTCGGGGTGACGTATCCGCTGTACTTCAACATCTACGGCGGCATCCGCTCCACCGACGCCCAACTCGTCGAGGCCGCACGGATGATGGGGCTCGGCCGGTTCGGGCTGATCAAGTACGTGATCCTGCCGAGCGCGCTGCCCGGGGCACTCGTGGGCCTCCGGTACGCGCTGTCCACGGCATGGCTGGCGCTGGTCTTCGCCGAGCAGGTCAACGCGGACGCGGGGCTCGGCTATCTGATGAGCAACGCCCAGCAGTACTTCCGCACGGACGTCATCGTGCTGTGCCTCGTCGTGTACGCGCTGCTCGGTCTCGCCTGCGATTTCGCCGTACGGATCCTGTCGCGCCGGCTGCTGACCTGGCGGGCCAACTTCGAGGGTGAGGCGTAGAGATGGCCAACTCCGTTGAGATACGGGGGCTTTCGCGGGCCTTCGACGGCAACACCGTGCTGCACGATCTCGATCTGGACATCCGTGAGGGCGAGTTCGTGGCCCTGCTCGGGCACAGCGGCTGCGGCAAGTCGACACTGCTGCGCATTCTCGCCGGGCTGGACGACGAGATCGGCGGCGAGGTGACCGTGCCCGCGCGGCGCAGCGCGGCCTTCCAGTCGCCGCGACTACTCCCGTGGTTGAAGGTGTGGCGCAATGTCGTGCTCGGGCTGCCGGGGCGTCCGGACCGGGCGCTCGCGCTGAAAGCGCTCGACGAGGTCGGCATCGCGGAACGGGCCACCGTCTGGCCCAAGACGCTGTCCGGCGGCCAGGCCCAGCGGGTCTCGCTCGCCCGTGCGCTGGTCCGTGAGCCCGAACTCCTGTTGCTGGACGAGCCGTTCGGCGCGCTGGACGCGCTGACCCGGGGCAAGGTGCAGGCGCTCGTCGCCGAGCTGTGGCGGCTGCACGGGTGCGCGATCCTCCTGGTCACCCATGACGTGGAGGAGGCGCTGCTGCTCGCCGACCGGGTCCTGGTGATGGACGAGGGCCGTATCGCCCACGAGGTGACCGTCGACCTGCCCCGCCCCCGTGATCTGACCGCCCCCGAGTTCGTGACCCTGCGCGCCCGCCTCCTGAACTGGCTCGGCGTGACCCGCACTTTGGAAGGAACCCCCTCGTGATCCGCAGAATCGCCGCCGCCACCCTGAGTCTGACCGCCCTGCTGGCGCTGAGCGCCTGCGGTGCCGACTCCTCGGCGGACACCTCCGCCGGCGGGCAGGTCACCCTCACCATCGGCGACCAGGCCAAGACGCTCCAGACGATCATCGCCGCGTCGGACGCGCTCAAGGGCGCCAAGTACAAGGTGAAGTGGGCCGAGTTCCAGGGTGCGGCCCCGCTCTACCAGGCCGTGCAGGCAGACGCCGCCGACACCGGGTACTCGGCCGACCTGCCCGCGCTCCAGGCGCTCAGCGGTGGCGTCAAGATCAAGAACGTCGCCGCCCTCAAGAACGACGGCACGCACGTCGGCATCGTCGTCCGCAAGGACTCCGGCATCGACAGCGTGAAGGATCTCAAGGGCCAGAAGGTCGTGGTGTCCTCGGCGAAGGGCAGCATCTCGGAGTATCTGCTGGCCAACGTGCTGAAGCAGAACGGGCTCAGCTACAAGGACGTCAAGGTGCAGTACCTGCTGCCGACCGACGCGCAGGCCGCCTTCGCCTCCGGGAAGGTCAAGATCTGGGCGACGTTCGGCGTCTACCAGGCCGTCGGCCTGGAACAGGGCGGCAAGCTCCTCGTCGACGGCGCGGACGGCCGGGTCAGCGGCTACGGCTTCATCAACGCCTCCGAGAAGGCCCTCTCCGACTCGGCGAAGAAGACCGCCCTTTCCGACTTCCTCCAGCGTCTGAGCACGGCGCTGAAGTGGACCAGCACCCACCAGGACGCGTACGCGAAGGCCATCGAGCAGCGCAACGGCGCCGACGCCACGGTCGCCAAGACTCTCGCCTCGGCCGCCTACAGCCAGGTGCTGCCGATCACCTCGGACGTCAACACGACCGTCCAGCAGGTCGCCGACCTCATGAACAGCATCGGGGTCCTCGACCCGAACGTGGACGTGGCCAAGTCTGCGGACACCTCCCTGCTCAAGTGACCTTTCCTGCCTAGGAGTTCGCTCATGCCTGTCGAGTTCATCAGCGCCGTCCACACCGACTCCGGGGCCTCGGGTCCCGCCGCCGCGAGCCGTACCGGCTTCGACGTCGACCATCTGCGCAAGTACGCCCGCGCGTTGGACGACGGCGGCTTCGACCACACCCTGGTCGCCTACCACTCGGCCTCGCCCGACGCCTTCCAGGTCGCCCAGTTCGTCGCCACCCACACCGAGCGCGTCCGCCCGATCCTCGCGCACCGGCCAGGCGTCATCTTCCCCACGCACGCGGCCCGCGCCCTGGCCACGCTGGACCGGATCAGCAATGGCCGGCTGACGCTGCACATCATCTCCGGCGGCAGCGACGAGGAGCAGCGCCGGGAGGGCGACTACCTCAACAAGGCCGAGCGGTACGAGCGTTCGGACGAATACATCCAGATCCTGCGCAAGGTGTGGGAGGCCGAGGGACCCGTCTCGCACGAGGGCAAGTATTTCACGTTCGAGGGCTACTACTCCGACGTGAAGCCGGTGAACGGCCTCGTCCCGATCTCGGTCGGCGGCTCCTCGCAGGACGCGTACCGGGTGGGCGGTCAGCAGGGCGACATCTTCGGGCTGTGGGGCGAGCCGCTCAAGGAGACGGCCGAGCAGATCGCCGCCGTCAACGCGGTCGCGGATGCCGCCGGGCGCCCGCATCCCCGTATCTGGGTGTCGTTCCGCCCGATCATCGCGCCCACCGAGGAACTGGCCTGGGAGAAGGCCCACCGCACCCTCGGCGTCCTCAAGGACCAGGCGAAGAACACCGAGTTGCTCCGCCACTACCGCACCACCGGCCGCCCCGCGAACGTCGGTTCGCAGCGCCTCCTCGACATCGCCGAGCGCGGCGAGGTCCAGGACCGCTGCCTGTGGACCGCCCCCGCCGTCGCCACCAACGCCGCGGGCGCGTCAACTGCCCTGGTCGGTACGCCCGAGACGGTCGCCCAGGCGCTGCTCGACTACGTCGACATCGGCTGCGACCTGCTCTCGATCCGCGGCTACGACCCGCTCAACGACGCGATCGACTACGCCCGTCACGTCCTGCCCCTCGTCCGCCAGGAACTCGCCCACCGCGCGACGACCTCACAAGCCGCCTGATCCGCCCCTTTCCCTGATTGCGAACTCCCCTATGGAGACTCCGTGTTGTTCCGCCATTCCCTGCGCGCGTCCGCCGCCGCCCTCGCCCTGCTCCTGCCGTTCGCCGCGGCCTGCGGAGGCAGCGCCACGGCCGAGTCCTCGTCCGACGTCTCCTCCGTCACCCTGCGGGTCGGCGACACCGGCTGGAAGGTCGGCGAGGCCGTCCTCAAGTACGCCCACCTCGACGACACCCCGTACAAGGTGAAGTGGAACCTGTTCCAGGGCGGCGACCAGCAGCTCCAGGCGATCCGCGCCGGAGCGCTCGACCTCGCCTCGTCCAGCGAGATCCCGCCCCTCTTCTCGGCGGCCGACGGCAACCCCAACTTCAAGGTGGTGGCCGTCCAGCGCGGCACCACCCTCAACCAGGAAGTCGTCGTCCCCAAGGGCTCCAAGGTCACCGACATCGCCGGCCTGAAGGGCAAGAAGGTCGGCTACGTCCAGAACACCACCGCCCACTACTTCCTCTACGAGCTGCTGAAGCGGGCCGGGTTGACCTGGTCGGACATCGACGCCAAGCCGCTGCTCCCCAACGACGGCCTCGCGGCCCTGAACGGCGGCTCCATCGACGCCTTCGCCTCCTACGGCACGTCGATCATCACCGCCCACCAGCAGGGCGCGACGACGGTCGGCTCCGGGGCGGACATCCTCTCCGGCAACTTCCTCTGGTCCGCCCGCGACAGCGTTCTCAAGAGCCCCGCCCAACGGGCCGCCGCGGCCGACCTGATCGCCCGGATCACCAAGGCGTACGCCTACGTCCGCGACGGCCACGAGGACGGCTTCGCGAAGGTCACCGCCGACGCCACCCACCAGCCGCTCGCCCAGGCCAAGTCGGACCTGGTCGCCGCGCAGAAGCAACGTCCCACCCAGGCCAGGACGGTCGGCGCCGACACCATCGCCTCCCAGCAGAAGGTGGCCGACGCCTTCACCGAACTCGGCGCGCTCAAGAAGCACTTGGACGTGAAGTCCTTCTGGACCACCGCACTCAACTCCGACCTGAAGAAGGCCCTGTGACCGCCCGCATCGCCGAACTGGCCGCCGGCTACGACCAGTCGGGCGCCTTCCCCGCCGACTCCCTCCGCATCGCCCACGAGGCCGGACTCCTCACGGCGACCATCGGCGAGTCCTACGGCGGCCGGGGCGCCCGGGTCGAGGAGAGCGCGCGCATCCTCCACCGGATCGGGCAGGGCGACCCGTCGGTGGCCCTGATCGCGGCGATGACCCTGAACACGCACGCCCGTCAGGCCGCACAGCCGCACTGGCCCGAGGAGTTGTACGCGCGGATCGTCAAGGAGTCGTTCGAGCGGCCGGTACTCGTCAACCACGCGCGGGTGGAACCGGAGTTGGGCTCCCCCGCGCGCGGCGGGCTCCCGTCGACGCTCGCCCGGCGCACCCCGGACGGCTGGTCGCTCAGCGGCACCAAGCGCTTCGTGACCGGCGCGGAGGGCCTGGACTGGTTCCTGGTGTGGGCCACCACCGACGAACCCGAGCCGCGCGTCGGCACGTTCCTGGTGCCGGGCGGCTCCCCCGGCATCGACATCACCGGCCGCTGGGACCAGTTGGGGCTGCGGGCCAGCGGCAGCCACGACGTGACGTTCCGGGACGTGGAGATCCCGTACGAGCACGTCATCGGCATCGGCCCGTACGGCGCGTCGGCCGAACAGGACAACCGGGCGGGCGCCTCCCTCCATCTCCCCCTCGCCGCCCTCTACTTGGGGGTGGCGCGGGCGGCGCAGTCCTTCTTCCACACGTTCGCCCACGCGCGCGTGCCCGCCAACCTCGGTCATCCGGTGGCCCGTACGGAACGCTTCCGCAGGACCGCCGGGGAGATCGAGGTACTGCTGGCCGGTGCCGAACAGCTGGTGTTCGGCGGGGCCGCCCGGGTGGACTCCGACGACTCCACGTACACCCCCGAACAGGCCCTGGGGGCACGGGTGTTGGCCGACCGACACGGCGTTCGGGCCGTGGAACTCGCCGTACGGCTGCTCGGCAATCCCGGGCTCGCGCGCGGGAATCCGCTGGAGCGGCACTTCCGGGACATCCAGTGCGCGCCCGTGCACGCGCCCCAGGAGGACATCTCCCTGCTCGCAATCGGAACCAAGGCGTTGAACCCGTAACCCGCCCTATGACGGACCCCATGTCGGAACGCACAGTGAAGGTACGGAACCGGTGACCACAGCTCCCCCGACCACCCCCACCGCCGCCGCCCGGCTGCTCGGTCTGCTCGCCCGGGATCTGCCGCCCGACCAACTGGCCACGGACCCGCGCACGTTGGGCGGGTACACCACGGACCGTTCGGGCACCCGGCCTGACGGTGTCCCGCTCGCCGTGGTGCACGCGCGGCGCACCGAGGACGTGACCGTCACGCTCCGGCACGCGAACGCGCTGCGCGTGCCGGTGGTGCCGCGCGGTGCGGGCACCGGTCTGTCGGGCGGGGCGTCGGCAGGTGAGGGCGTGCTCGTGCTGGACCTGTCCGGGATGAACCGCATCCTCGAACTGTCGGCCGACGACCAGCTCGCGGTGGTCGAACCGGGCGTGATCACCGCCGAGTTGGACCGGGCGGCGGGTGAACACGGCCTGCGGTACGCGCCCGATCCGGCGAGTGCGGCGATCTCGACGATCGGCGGGAACATCGCGACCAACGCGGGCGGGCTGCGGTGCGCGAAGTACGGGGTGACGCGGGACAGCGTGCTCGGTCTGGAGGCCGTCCTCGCCGACGGGACGGTGGTCACGACCGGCCGCCGTACCGTCAAAGGGGTCACCGGATACGACCTGACCGCGCTGCTGACCGGCTCCGAAGGCACCCTCGCCGTCATCACGTCGGCGACGCTGCGGCTGCGTCCGGTGCCGGTGGCGACCGCCACGCTGGCCGCCTACTTCGACTCGTTCGAGGCGGCGGCCGAGGCGTCGTACGCGATCGGGCGGGCCGGGGTCGTACCGGCGCTCGCGGAGCTGCTCGACGGGCCGGTGCTGCGGGCCGTCGATCCGGCGTTGGGCGAGCGCGGGTCGGCGCTGCTGCTGGTGCAGTGCGACGGGGCGGGGGCGGCCGTCGAGGCGGAGCAGGTCGCGCGAGTGCTGGCGCCGACGGCCACGACCGTGGAGACCACTGCGGACCCCGTCGAGGCGGAGGCCCTGCTGGCAGCCCGGCGGCTCGCCCTGCCCGCGCTGGAGCGGCTGGGCCGGCCGCTGATCGAGGACATCGCCGTGCCGCGCTCGCGGCTCGCGGAGGCGGTCCGCGAGATCCGCGTCATCTCGGCCCGCCACGACGTGCCGGTCTACACGCTCGCGCACGCCGCGGACGGCAACCTCCATCCGATCATCGTGGTCGATCCGGCCCTGGACCGGCTGCCGGACGCGGCCTGGGAGGCGGCCGGCGAGATCTTCGCGCTGGCGCTGCGGCTCGGCGGGACGCTGACCGGTGAGCACGGTGTGGGCGTGCTCAAGCGGCAGTGGGTGGCGGACGAACTCGGGCCCACCGCCCACGCGTTGCAGCGCCGGCTGAAGGAGGCGTTCGACCCCAGGGGCATCCTCAACCCCGGCAAGACCCTGTGAGGCAACCCGGACCGGGTACCGCCGAACGGGTGAGGCCGAGTGATCCGGGGGTGGTGCGGGAGCACGTGCGGTTGGCATGTGCCTCGACCGCCGTCCGAAGTCATCACTCGTCGTGACCGACAACGGGTAGCTCTACGCACGGAATGTGACGGACGGCAGTCGTCCCGTCACCCGTGCGACAGGAGAGAAGGCACCATGTCGGTCGACACCGGTACCGCGCCCGAGGCGGGCGCCGAGGAGCGGGAACAGCAGAGCCTCGGTACCGCCGCGGCACGCACTCTGGCGACCACGACCAAGTCCGAACCCCAGATGCAGGGCATCAGTTCACGCTGGCTGACCCGCATGCTGCCCTGGGTGAACGTGCCCGGCGGCACCTACCGCGTCAACCGCCGGCTGTCCTACACACGGGGCGACGGACGGGTGACGTTCGTCCAGACCGGCGCACAAGTGCGGGTCGTCCCGGCCGAGTTGAGCGAACTCCCGCTGCTGCGCGGCTTCACGGACGCCGACGCGCTCGGCGCGCTGGCCGAGCGGTTCGAGCAACGCGAGTTCGCGCCGGGCCAGTTGATCGTGGAGGCGGGCCGCCCCGCCGACCAGGTGTTCCTCATCGCACACGGCAAGGTCGAGCAGCTCGGGGAGGGTCCCTACGGCGACGAGGCGGTCGCCGGCCTGCTGGCCGATGGCGACACCTTCGGCGGCCAGGTGCTCGCCGACTCCGACAGCACCTGGGAGTTCACGGCCCGCGCGGCGACGGCCACCACGGTGCTGGCGCTGCCGCACTCGGCGTACCAGGCCGTCGCGGAGCGGCACCCGGAGCTGAGCGCGCACGTCGAGTCGGTCGGTTCGGACGAGCACGGCCCGGTCAACCCGTTCGGCGAGGCGGCGATCGCCCTCAGCGCCGGACATGTCGGCGAGCCGGATCTGCCGGGCACGTTCGTGGACTACGACCTCGCCCCGCGCGAGTACGAACTCAGCGTCGCCCAGACCGTGTTGAAGGTGCACAGCCGCGTCACCGACCTCTACAACCAGCCGATGAACCAGACCCAGCAGCAACTCCGGCTCACCGTCGAGGCCTTGCGCGAGCGACAGGAGAACGAGCTGGTCAACAACCGGGACTTCGGCCTGCTGCACAACGCCGACTACGACCAGCGGATCTCCACCCACTCCGGGCCACCGACCCCCGACGACCTCGACGAACTCCTCAGCATGCGGCGCGACACCCGCTACCTGTTCGCCCATCCGCGGGCGATCGCCGCGTTCGGCCGCGAGTGCAACAAGCGGGGCGTCTACTTCAGCGGCATCGACGTCGGCGGCCACCACCTGCCCGCCTGGCGCGGAGTACCGCTGCTGCCGTGCGGCAAGATCCCGGTGAGCGCGTCCCGTACGTCGTCGATCATCGCGATGCGCACCGGCGAGGACGACCAGGGTGTGATCGGCCTCTACCAGACGGGCATCCCGGACGAGCTCGAACCGGGCCTCAACGTACGGTTCATGGGCATCAACGAGCAGGCGATCATCTCCTACCTGGTGAGCACCTACTTCTCGGCGGCGGTCCTGGTACCGGACGCGATCGGCATCCTGGAGAACGTCGAGGTCTCCCGCCGGGACGGCAACTGACCGTGACCCAGGGCTAGTTCAGGAACGCGTCCAGCCGTGCCGCGTCCGGCGCCGTAGCCGGGCCCGACGCGGTGACGGCCAGGGCGGCGCCCGCGTTGGCCCGGTGAGCGGCGGCCACCGGGTCGACACCCCGAGCCAGGGCGGCCATGAACACCCCGGTGTGCGCGTCGCCGGCGCCGTTGAGATCGACGGCGTCGACGGCGAACCCCGGCACGGTGACGAGGTCTCCGCCGTGGTGCACGAGACACCCGTCGGGGCCGGTACGGACGAGCACCGAGCCGCGCCCCAGCCGGGCTTGCAGGGCCCGGGCTGCTTCGGCCGGGTCGTCGAGGCCCGTGAGCAGCGCGGCCTCGCGGGCGTTGCAGCTCCACCAGTCCGAGCGGGCGAGCAGCAACTCCACAGCCTCAGCGGGGATTTCGTGGACCAGCGGCCCCGGGTCGGTGACCAGCGTGACGGCCGGGTCCAGTCGGGGCAGGAGGTCGAGCAGGGCGGTGCGGTTGCTGTCGTAGAGCAGGCTGTATCCGGTGACGTAGACCACGTCACCTGCGCCCGGCCGGAGTTCGGCCAGATCGGCGCTGGTCAGGGTGGCCTCGGCGCCGGGGCTGGTGACGAAGGTGCGCTCGCCGCCCGCGTCCACCAGGCAGACCACAAAGCCGGTGTCCGGTTGCGAGCGCGGCGCGAGCAGGATGTCGATGCCCTCGGCGTGCAGTGCTGCGCGGGCCCGGTCACCGAAGGGACCGGTGCCGTGCGCTCCGGCGTAAGTCACCGGGAGTCCCTGGCGGGCGGCTGCGGCCATGACGTTGAAGCCGCCGCCCGGGGTTCGCTCGGTGTGGGTGGCGAGGACGTCGCCGCCGCGCTCGGGGAGGGCCGGGACATCGAGGACCAGGTCGACGACGACGTTGCCGAGGTGCCACAGCCTGGCGCTCACGACTGTGCCCGGAGTCCGAGCAACGCGGCGGCTGTCGCGTCCAGTTGGAGCTTCGGGTTGACGCGCACGAGCGTCTCCCGCGCGTCGGCCGGGAAGGCGTCCACCCCGTGACAGGCGCCGCCGACGGCGCCCGCGATCGCGGCGATGGTGTCGCAGTCACCGCCGACGGACGCGGCCAGCGACACGGCCCGCCAGGGGTCGTCGGGGCAGGCGGCCAGGACGGCGAAGGCAGCGGGCACCGACTCCTGCGTGGCGAGACTCGTCCCCACCAACGCGTAGACCCGCTCGCAGAGTTGGGCCTCGGTGAGGCCGCGCACCAGCCCGGTCGCCCAAACGATCCGTTCGGCGACGTCGGCGGCGGCCACCCAGTGCCCGCGCCCCGCCGCCAACCGGGCCGCCGACACGGCCACTTCGACCGCCTCCGGAACCGACGCCCCGTCAACTCCCGCGCTCACAGCGGCGGCGACGGCCGCGGCTCCGGCGAGCGCGACCCCGGTGTTGTGGGTCAGGCTGCTCGCCTCGACCACCCGGTCCACCAGCACGGCCGGGTCGGCGACCGACACCGCGATGCCCACGGGAGCGATCCGCATCGCCGCGCCGTTGGTGGTGCCGTAGCGCCCCACCTCGTCGACGGGGGCGCCCGCGAGGACGAGTTCCACCGCACGCTTGGTGGACGGCCCGAGGAGGTCGAGCGAGCCGCGGGCCCGCATGTCGTCCTCCCAGGCGACCAGGCGCCGGGCGAGTTCCGCCGGGTCGACGCGGCCCTTGCCGTCGAGCAGCAACTCGGCGAGCAGCAGGGCCTGTTCGGTGTCGTCGGTGACGGCTCCGGCCGGCATCCCGGCGGCGAGTGGATGGTCGGGGGCGGCCGGTTGGAAGCCGGTCAGGAACGGGCCGTAGCGAGAGGTGATGTCCGGGCGGGACAGCATCTGGGTGGGCATGCCGAGGGCGTCTCCGAGGGCGAGCCCGTAGAGGGCTCCGGTGGCGCGGCTCTGGAGGGTCATGGGTGCTTTCCGGGGCAGGGAGCGGCTACTGCTGGGGTGCGGGTCAGCCGAATTCGAGGGTCAGTTGGAAGTGGTCGGGGTCGAGGAGGCTCACGACATGTTCGACGAAGGAGCCGTTGGCCGCCCGGCTGGTCCGCCGCGTGTCGAGGAACCAGTCACCCGGTTCGCGGCGCAGCAGCTCAGCCTCCCGCGCGTCGATCCGCCGGCCGCTCACCCGCTGCTCACCGTGGTCGGGCCGCAGCCCGGCCCGCAGCATCACCTCGGTCAGCGACTCCTGCCCGAGCCCGCGGGAGGGCAGGTCCCGCACCCCGGGCACGGGTGGCAGGAAGCTGCGTTCGTACGACACGACGACCGCGTCCGCGGCGAGTTCCCGTATCCGCTCCACGCACACGAACTCGGTGGTGTTCAGGGTGAGTTGACGGGCGAGTCGCTCGTCCCGCCGGGCATCCACCGTGAGGGTCCGTACCCGGGTGTCGATGCCCTGGGTGGCCAGTGCGTGGGCCCAGCCGAGGCGGTCGTCGAGGGGGCGGCCGTCGAAGAGGACGTAGGAGCCCTTGCCGGTGCGGGTGGCGATCAGGCCCGCCTCGCTGAGTTCGGCGAGGGCCGCGCGGACGGTCGTACGGCTGACGCCGAAGCGTTGGGCCAGGGCGTGTTCGCCGGGGAGTTGTTCGCCGGCGGGACGGTGGCCGCTGCGGATCTCCTTGGCGAGGACGTCGGTGATGCGCTGGTGTTTGAGCCGGACGCCGGTCATGACGGCTCCCCGACCGCCTCGGCGACGGTGACCACCCGGATCAGGGGCTGGTAGAGGTCCATGACGTGCAACGCCTTGGCGTGGGAGTCGTCGTCCACGCCCGCACAGGAGTCGGAGACGACCAGTACCTCAACTCCCGCGTCGGCGGCGGCAAGTGCCGTGGACAGGACGCAGCAGTCGGTGCTGACGCCGGCGAGGACGAGACGGCCGGTCGGGCCGACGCGTTCGGCGAGTTCCGGGGTCCACTTGCCGAAGGTGGGCGCGTCCACCAAGTGCCGTGCCTGCGCGGCGAATTCATCGGCCAGTTGCCAGAGGGGGGCGTCCGGTGGCTGGAGTGCGAAGGGCCACTGGTCGTAGTAGGCGCGCCAGGCGCCCTCGGGTTTCTCGGGGGCCAGGAAGCGGGTGAAGGTGACGCGTTCGCCGAAGGCAGGCAGCAATCGTCGTACACCCGCCGCCGCCTCCGCGAAGCGGGGCGTAGCCCAGGGGCTGTCGGGGTCGGCGAAGACGCGCTGCATGTCGATGACGGCGAGATGGCCGGTCGCGGTGGTCATACGGCGGGCACCGCCTCCGGGCTCGCGGCCTGTTCCTCCTGGCGCCGGACGCGGGCGCGGCCGAGGGCGAGCGTGCCGAGGAAGCCGACGGCGAGGGCGATCAGGACACCGAGGTTGGCGTAGGCCCAGGAGCCGGACTTGCCGCCGAGGCCGAACGGGTCGAGCAGATAGCCCTGCCAAGTCAGCCAGCTCGCGGCCGTGTTGGTGACCAGGCCCCAGCCGATCGCGGTGGCGGCGAGGGTGAGGAGGAGAGGCGTGAGCTGGACGTCGCCGTAGCGGCCGTTCGGGCGGAAGAGGTCGCCCTCGTCGTAGTCGCGGCGGCGCAGGAGGAGGTCGGCGAGCATGATGCCGCACCAGGCGGCGATGGGGACGCCGAGGGTGGTGAGGAAGCCCATGAACTGGCCGAGGAAGTCGTCGGCGAAGAACACGATGTAGACGGAGCCCGCGATCATCAGGACGCCGTCGACGAGCGCCGCCAGGTAGCGGGGTACCCGGAGACCGGCCGACAGCAGGGCCAGACCGGAGGAGTAGATGTCGAGGACCGCGCCGCCGACCAGGCCGAGGACGGCGACTACGGCGAACGGGACCAGGAACCAGGTGGGCAGGATCGTCGTCAGCGCGCCGATCGGGTCGGCGGCGACCGCCTTGTTGAGCGTGCTGGAGGAACCGGCGAGCAGCAGGCCGAAGACCAGCAGGAGCAGCGGGGCGACGGAGGCGCCGAAGGTGGTCCAGCCGATCACGCCTCTCCCGGACGAACTCCGGGGCAGGTAACGGGAGTAGTCGGCGGCGGCGTTGACCCAGCCGAGCCCGAAGCCGGTCATCATGAACACCAGCGCGCCGATGAACTCCTGTGCGGAGCCCGCCGGTACGGCGCTCACCGTGCTCCAGTGGATGTGGTCGGCGACGAGCGCGATGTAGACGATCGTGAGCACGCCGGTGACGACCGTGATGACCGTCTGCAGTCGCATGATCAGGTCGAAACCCATGACTCCGCCTACCACGGTCAGCGTGCCGACCAGGATCAGCGCGACCACCTTGGTCTCGGTGCCGCCACCCCAGCCGAGCCTGCTGAAGACGGTCGCGGTGGCCATCGTCGCGAGGGCGGTGAGGACGGTCTCCCAGCCGACGGTGAGGACCCAGGAGATCACCGACGGCAGCCGGTTGCCGCGCACGCCGTAGGCGGCGCGGCTTAGGACCATCGTCGGCGCGGAGCCGCGCTTGCCGGCCACCGCGATGAACCCGCAGAGCAGGAAGGAGAACACGATCCCGATGACACCGGCGACGAGCGCCTGCCAGAAGGAGATCCCGAAGCCGAGCGCGAAGGCGCCGTAGCTCAAGCCGAGGATGGAGACATTCGCTCCGAACCAGGGCCAGAACAAGGTACTTGGGGTGCCTTTGCGTTCGGCGTCGCCGATCACGTCGAGGCCGTGTGTCTCGACCTGGAGCTGCCGGGACTGGGAAGTCTGGGAGGAATCCGCCATCGTCGACCTACCTGTCTAGACGTGTTCAGCCGAGGCTAGGCGGGGTGGTCAGCGGCGTCAAGAGCGGGCCCGGGGCGGACCGCTCCCTGTCAGTGGCAGTCGCCGTGGCGGCCCAGGGTCTCCACGGGGGTCGCGCCGGGGCGGATCCACTGCGGCACGGGACGGCTGGTCCCGCCCCAGGTGGCGTTCCCCTCGGCGTCCGAGCGCCAGTACCAGCAGGCGTCGCGGCCGGGCGGGTAGCCCTCGGGGTTGTCCTGCCACGCCTCGCCGCGGCCGTAGGGCGTCATGTCGAGCAGGGCGAGGGAGCCGTTGACGGGCTCGTTGCCGCGGCCCGTCGTGGAGTAGGTGAGGAACACACGGTCGCCGTCGCGCAGGAAGGCGAGGATGTGCCCCATCCCGCCGCCGATCGGCGCGTCCAGGCCCCGCACCGAGTACCAGGGCTCGGTGTAGCCCATGAACTCGACGTACGGAGCCACCTCGTCCCACGCGCCCGCGGTCAGGACGGCGTACGAGACGCCCCGGGCGTTGAGGTAGACCGCGTCCTTCATGTGCCAGGCCGTGGTGGTGCAGCCCTCGCACTGGCCCTGGTGCGGTGCGTGGTCGTGCCACATGTGCTGGTACACC
This sequence comes from Streptomyces sp. P5F9, assembly GCF_057961495.1. NCBI lineage: Bacteria > Bacillati > Actinomycetota > Actinomycetes > Kitasatosporales > Streptomycetaceae > Streptomyces > Streptomyces sp. P5F9. The sequence goes on from NZ_JBXVPZ010000083.1 coordinate 18,916, forward strand.
ACTAGTTCGTCGCGCCCCTGGAACAGGTCGAGGAACGAGACCGGTCCGTCGGCACCGGCGACTTCGACCTTCCCGTCGAGCTCGACCATCGGCAGCCGCCGCCGGGCCGCGGCGATCGCGTCCCCCTCACGGGTGTGCGCCTTCTCCCGGATCAGCAGTTCGTCGCGCGCCGCGTTCCAGGTGGCGATGTCTACGACGGGCGGCTTGCCGGGGAGTTCACTGCTCGCGGTGCCGGGTGTGGTCGTCATGGGGTCCTCCGTGGTGCGTCGTTTCGGAGTCGTTCCGGGCAGCGTCGTACGACGTACTACGGCGCTCACCGGATCAGACTCCGGGAGCGGCCGAAACTCATCGCGACGGGCAGGGCGTCCGCCCCGGGTGCCCACGTGTGGCGGCACCACATATGTCGGCACCACACATGGGCACACTCCGCTCTTCCGCTCACCACACATGAGCACACCCCGCTGTTCCGCTCACCGGCACAGTCCGCGACACGTCACCGACCCGTCAGCAGGCTGTTCAGATACAGATCGGCCTGTTCAGATGCAGATCACGATCTTTCCTCGGGTGCGTCCGCGCTCGGCGTGCGCGTGGGCGTCGGCGATCCGCTCCAGGGGGTAGGCCTGTTCGATACGGGGTGTGTAGCGGCCCTGCCCGCCCAGTTCCGCCGCCGCGGACAGGAGAGTTGAGTCGTTCACCGCATGGGCCACATGCGTGCCCAGGCGCTGCCCGCCCGCCTGGTCGGCGACCGTCGCGACGCGCTTCGGGTCGCCCGCGATCGCGACGAGGTCGTCCAGCGATCCGGAGGCCGCGGTGTCGAGCACGATGTCGACGCCGTGCGGAGCGAGGGTGGTGAGGCGCTGTGCGAGGCCGGGGCCGTAGGTGGTGGCAACGGCGCCGAGAGAGGTGAGGAACTCGTGGTTGCGTTCGCCGGCTGTCCCGATCACGGTGCCGGCACCTCGCGCCACGGCGATCTCGACCGCCGCGCTGCCCACGCCTCCGGCGGCGCCCTCGACGAGGAGGGTGCGCCCCGCGAGGGGGCCGAGCGCGTCGAGCCCGCGCATCGCGGTCACGGACGCGAGGCCGGCTCCCGCGGCCTGCTCGTCGTTCCACGTGGCGGGGGTGTGCGCCCAGGCCGAAAGGATGAGCAGCTCCGCGGTCGCGCCGGTGACGCCGCCCAGCCCGAAGACCCGGTCGCCGATGCTCACCCCCTGCACCCCGTCGCCGATCTCGTCGACCACACCGGCGCCGTCGCGCCCCGGGATGGCGGGCAGATCCAGGGGGAAGATCTGGTGCAGGGCGCCGGAGCGCAGCTTCCAGTCGATGGGGTTGACGCTGGCCGCCGCGACGCGGACACGAATCTCACCGGGTCCGGGGCGGGGGTCGAGGGCCTGCTCGATCACCAGGCTCTCCGCTCCGCCGTATTCGTGGAACCGGGCTGCGCGCATGATGGTCTGCCTTACTTTGACGGGGACTTTGACGGGCCGGAATGACGTGTTCATCCGACGCTCTTCACCCTAGAACCTGACGTTGACGTGAGGTGCAAGCCCACAACTGCCGCCCGGCCGGAGGAGGGCAGGCGTGGATGGGCGAGGTTGCCGAGCGGGCGGGGGCGAGCGTGGGGGGCCTGCGCCACTACGGCGGATCACACCGCGAGGGTTGCCGTGCGTACGTGAACCGCGTGAACGCCCTCGGGTCCGCCACGGGGCGGTGATCAATCTCGTCGCCGGCAACGGTTCGATCGGCCCCCAGGGCTGCCCCCGGAGCCGGTATTGCTAGCCTGAACCTGACGTAAACGTGAGGTACGAGCGGGAAGGGAGTGCCCTGCGTCATGCGCATCGGACAGCTCGCCAGGCGGTCAGGGGTCAGCGTGCGAGCCCTGCGCTACTACGAGGAACAGCGGCTCCTGGAATCGGCCCGGACGCCCGGCGGCCAGCGTGACTATCCCGACGAAGCCCTGGAGCGGGTCCAGCTCATCCAGGACCTCTTCGCGGCCGGCCTCTCCAGCCGTACCGTCGTCGAACTCCTGCCGTGCGTGAGCACCGGCATCGCGACCCCCGCCATGCTCGACCAGCTCATCATCGAACGCGACCGCATCGCCGCACGCATCCAGGACCTGACCCGGGCCAAGACCAAACTCGGCCGCGTGATCGAGAATGTGACCGCGGCGAACGTGGCGCAGGACTGATCAACGCGTCCACGGTATCGGCCGCGCGAAGCCCACTCGCACATGCCTAACTTGCCTTGCATCGCTTCAACCCGTCGACTTGTAGAGACACTTGACAGCACTGGATAACTGGATAAAAGGATGGCCGAGTTCGGTCGGCAACGCCGTTCCGTGCTGCCCGCACCACCCCGACCAGAGGTCGGCACGGTAGACGCATAGGGCAATCCCCCGCAGGACAACCTGGCGATCCCGTTAGCGCCCGGCAAGTGGCGGACGACCCTTTGGGCCACCGACCTCCAACGCCCTATCCCTCCGGCGATATGACTACCGTGTACGAGTTCACCTGGCCGCCCGTCGCGCAACATCCCGAAAGATTGTCAACCAGATTGAAATGCGATAGAGCACCATCACCGCGAGCCGCGAGCCGCGAGCCGCGAGCCGCGAGCCGCGAGCCGCGAGCCGCTGATCGGGTGGAGGAACAGGTTTGTTAGAGGCGGCCGCCTTGTTCGGTAGCCAACCACTTCGCGTGCCCGTAGGGCACGACGCCCACCGCTGGAGTACCTTCCACGGCGAGCGCACTCTTGTCGTCGCCGCCCGTACCGTCACCTCGACCGTACGGGTCCTCGAAACACTGCCGGCCCTCCTGCGCGACGACACTCGCGTGACCGTCGTCTTCGCCTTCGATCCCACCTCCGCGTTCAACGACGGCGTCCTCGACCTCCTCCACGCCGCAGGCTGCCGGGTCGCCCCCTGGGAGCAGCTGGCGCACGTCGCCCCCGACCTCATCCTGTCCGCCAGCGAGAACATCGACGTGCCGGAAGGCGACTGCCCAGTACTGGTGCTGCCGCACGGCATCGGTTTCCAGAAGCGCGTGCCGGATTCCCGGAGTCCGCACGAGCGGCTTTCCGGAGTCGTACCGGACTCCCTGCTGGAGACGGGACGCGCCTGGCTGGCGATCTCGCATCCGTCGCAGGAGGAGCAACTGCTCGCCACCCACCCGAAGGCAGCTGGGCGCACGCTCCTGGTGGGCGACCCGTGCTTCGACGAGCTTGTCGGCAGCCGATCGCGCAGGAACGCCTATCGAGAGGCGCTGGGCGTCGCGGAGCATCAGCGTCTGGTCATGGTCAGTTCGACCTGGAGGCGCACCTCACTGCTGGGCAGCCACCCGGACCTGATCCCCCGTCTCCTTGCCCAATTCCCCTGTGACGAGTACCGGGTTGGCGCGATCATCCACCCCAATGTGTGGTCGGCCCACGGTGCCTGGCAGATCCACACCCTGCAGGCCGCCGCGCTGGACGCGGGACTGCTGCTGATGCCGGCCGTCCACGCATGGCGGCCCGCACTCGTCGCCGCGGACGTCCTGGTAGGCGACCACGGCTCGGTGACGCTGTACGGCGCGGCGGCCGGTACACCAGTGCTCCTGGCCGCGTTCGGAGGTGACGCGGTCCCTGGGACAGCCGTCCATGCTCTGTCGGCCGTCGCGCCGCGGCTCGACACACGCGGGGACCTGCGCCGGCAAGTGGACGATGTCGTAGGCGAGCACACGCCCCAGCGGTACGCGGCGATCGCGGCGCAGGCCTTCGCCGAGCCGGGACATGCCCTGGCCCGGCTCCGCGCCGCCTTCTACCACCTGTTGAAACTCCCGGAGCCGTCCTCTCCACCGCCGGCCCCTCTGGTACTGCCGATCCCGGATCCGCCCGCCGTGCCGGTCACCTCGTGGCAGGTCACCACTGACGTCACCGGGGACAGCGCGGCGCCGACCGTCACCGTGCACCGCGTTCCGGCGGCCGTCGCCGCGTACGTCACGACCCGCCTGGACTCCCCCACCCGCTTCACGCACCTGGCCTGCGCAGACGACGAACGTGACCACCGGCTGGCCGAGAGCGCCTCGGTACTTGTCCGGCAGCACCCCGCGCCCACTTCGGTCGGAGCGCTGCGCTGGATCGAGGACACGCTCGCCCAGCGGCCCGGAAGCCTTCTCGCGGCGTCAGCCGTGCGTGGGGGCGCCTGTCTGGTCGGGCTCAGGGACAGCCGCGTCGTGGAAGTCACCGTCACCGGTCCGGTACTGGATCCGGGCTTGTCGACCGCGGTCGTCTACGCCTGCCTGCGCACAGGGCTTCCGTTGGATGACGCCCAAGTGACGCTGCGGATCGGTGAGATGCGGAACGAGGACGTCCTCCTGAGGCTTCGCGCCACCCCGCCGGCCGCATGACGCCCTGCCCGCCCGAGGAACCGGCTCAGTCGTCGTCGAGGTCCTCCAACCGCCGCCGCGCCTCCGCCGCCCTGGAGTGGTTGCCGAGCGCCTCGTGGATGTCGGCGGCCCTCCTCAGGGACTCACGCACCAACTCCGCACGGCCACCCGCCCGCTGCGCGATGTCGGCGAGCCGCTCCAGGGCCTGTGCCTCGTACTGCATCCCTTTCGCTTCCGCCCCCAGGGCCTCGATCGCCCCTTGCAGTTCACGGATCGCTTCCTCGGTCTCGCCCAGATGTTCGTGTACGACGCCGATGGCGGCCCTCACCCGGGCGGCCATCCGGCGATCGGGCTCCCTGCGGCTCTCCAGATCCCGCAGTGCCCGACGCAGCAGGTCCATGGCCTCCGCGTGATCGCCTCGGGTGTCGAGAGCACACCCGAGGAAGAAGGTGGCAAGGGCGGCTCCGCGGGTCTCCCCGGCCTGCTCGTTGAGTTCGAGGGAGCGCCGGTAGGCCCCGACGGCCTCGGACGGGTCGACGACGTCCAGGTACCGGCCGAGGAACTCCTGAACAGAGGCACGCAGGTCCAGGCGATCGGTCGCCTCGGCGAGGGCGACGGCCCGTTCCAGTTGTTCTCCCGCGCGGTCGTTCTCGCCGAGGTCGAGCAACGGGCGCGACAGCAGGCTGCGCAGCCGGGCCTCGCCCGCCATGGCGTCCGTCATCTCCCTTGGCGAATCCGCCGAGGCCGCCGCCGCAGCGGCGCCCTCGATGCCCAGTACCAGCGATTCCCGCCACGCCCCGAGGTAACGGTGGTAGAGGAACAGCACCGAGAAAGCCTCAGCCAATTGCCAGGCCAGGGTGTCCAGTCCGTACCGGACAGCCGTGCGCAGTACCGCGAGGATGGCGGCACGTTCGGTGTCCAGCCACTCCAGTGGGGGTGGCCCGCCGGCCGTGGCGAAGGGATCGGCTGCCTCTCCCAGGAGGTCTGCCAGTTCGGCGATCCGTAGCCGCTCCTTCCTGAGCGCCCGGTCGGCGAACGCGGTCAGCACGAGATAGTGCCTGCCCACCCGCTCCGTCAGGGCCGCCCGCTCGGTCTCCGGCTCCTCCTCGACCGCACGTTCCTGGGCGTGCAGACGGACCAGTTCGTGCATGCGGTACCGGCCGTCGCCCACGGCCTCCAGCAGGCTCTCCTTCGCCAGGACGCGCAACAGGCGCTTCGAGCTCCCCGTGGTGACATCGGCGGCGACCGCGGCCACGCCTGCGTCGAAGGTGCCGAACGGCAGCCATCCGAGCAGCCGGTAGAAGCGGGCGGCGTCGGACGGCAGCAGCCGATAGGAGGGACCCAGTACGGCGGACACCGAGGACTCCTCTCCGTCCAATGCCATCCCTGCCAGTCTTCCAGCCTCTTCGTCGAGTTCAACGGCAAGATCCGCCATGCTGAGGCCGTCATCGGTGGCCAGACGCGCCACCACGACCTGCAGGGCCACCGGCAGACCGCCGCACAGCTCCACCAGGCGTTTCGCGGCCTCCTGTTCGGCCTCGACCGCCGCCGCGCCGCACCGGTCCTTCAACAGCTCGATCCCGCCGTGCGCGTCCAGCGGTTTGACGGAGATCAACCGGGCACCATCGTGGGCGGCCAGTTCTCCGAGCCTCCCCTGGCTCGTGGCCAGGACCGCGCTGCCCGGCCCTTTGGGGATCAGCGCACGGACCTGTCCAGGCTGGTTGACGTCATCAAGGACGAGCAGGAGACGCAGGTCGGCCGTACGCGACCGGAACAGGTTGGTCCGCTCAGCAAGGGAATCCGGCATGCCGAGGTCACCTCCCGGCAGCGACCTCAGGCACATCGCCAAGGCCTCGGAGACGTCCCCGCCGGGACCGGTCATCGGCGTGACCTGATCGCGCAAGGCGGCGAAATCCACGTACAGCTGCCCGTCCGGAAAGCGTTCGCGGGCCCGCGCCGCCCATCGCCAGGCCATGGCTGTCTTGCCGACACCAGGAAGTCCGTGCAGTACGTCGACACCGACAGCCGCGGAGTTGTCCGCCGGCCTGCCGAGTGTCTCGTCCAAAGCCGCGAGTTCAGCCGTCCGATTGCTGAACGGTACGGTCACGACGGGGACTTGGTCAGGTCTGGCGGGAAGGCCGGCTGCGGATGCCGGTGCCGATTGGACGTAGAAGGCGACACCGCCGTGAATGTGCGAGCCCTGGAAGGCCGGGCCGTAGTTCACTCCACCGCTGACCATGTTGACGAAGGTCCGTGATGCCTCCGGCGCCAGCGCAGACAGCAGTTGTGCCAGTTCCTCCGCCGCACGGGGATCCACCTGGAAGATTCCCTCCAGCCGCTGCCGCAGACGCTCGTGGACTCGTTCCTGGGCCTGGCTGTCTCCTGCCGACCGCGCCCTGTCCAACTCCTCACGCTCTGCTCGCAGTTCGTCCTCCGCAGGCTCACCCGAAGCGCGTCGCCCGAAGAACCGGACCACACCGCCCTTGGCCCGCTCCCACGACTCCGAAACGATCAAACCCACGAGCGTCGTCGCCCCCGACGCAGCAAGAGCGGCCAACTCGGCTTCCACACAGCCCCCTTCACCCATCCAGCCCCACAGGCCAGTCGGACCCAACCGTAGAGAGATCTTGGGCACTTGGACAGTCAGGCTCGCTGTATACGCCGCGTCCACCTGCTCCTCCAGAGGTGCGGAGTTTGCCACCGAACAGCCGCCTTCGGGACATGTTCCGGGACCACTTGAGGAACTGAGCAGGCTGTCAGTGGGAGTCGATAGCGTCTCGGCCCATGAATGATCAACGACCTGAAGTGATTGTCCGCAAGGCGGAGCATGCGGATGTCGACGGTCTTGTGGCCTGCAGTCGTGCCTTGTTCGCGGAGGACGCCGGGACCCGTGACCCGAGCATCAACGTCAACTGGCCGCGCGAGCACGGGCCTCAGCGTTTCTCTGCCGGCGTAGGGGATCCCAGCCGGTTACTTCTCGTCGCGGAACGAGACGGCGAGGTCGTGGGCCACCTCACGGGCGTGGTGACCGAGGCGTCTGCGATGAAGCCGGTGAGGGTCGCCTCGCTGGTGAGCATGTATGTGCAGCCCGCATATCGCCGAGGGCAGATCGGCGGGCGCCTGATCGGGGAGTTCAGGGCCTGGGCGAAGGAAAAGGGAGCACACCTGGCGGAGGTGACGGCGTATGCGAGCAACACCGAGGCGATCCGGTTCTATGAGCGCAACGGTTTCGCTTCCAAGTCAGTGACCTTGGAAGTGACGTTGTAGCCGTTGCACCACGGCGTCGGCCGCCGCACGACCGTGCGGCGGCCGTCAACTCGTATGAGTCTTCCGGGCCCGAGCTTTGGTCTTGGCCAGGCGGTAGGACTCGGCGCCCGGGTGTGAGTAGTTGTGGTACCCACTGCGGTGGCGACACCTCTGCGGTGTTCGCTCGTTGAGTCTGCGTCTCGGAACTCCCGCGAATTTGTCCGTGATCCGTAACAGGCGGATCCTCCACCGCCTTTACGCCGTCCTGACGGGTGCACGGAGTCGATCAACCAGGACAAGGGCAGGCTGACATGGCGCGGCACGGCGGGCGGGGTTGGTACGGGCGGGTACTCGCGGCGGCGGTCGGGGTGACCACGGTGGCGGCGGCAACGTCGGTGTGGACCGCGCAGGCCGGTGTCGTCGACGCGCAGGGCGCCGGGGGCGGCTCCGGGCGTCCCTCCGCGGCCAGTTCGGCCCCCGCCCGGGCCACCGTGTCGGAGGAGATCGTGCACGCCTCCGACAAGGGCGCGCGGGGCGTCAACATCACCATCGACGACGGCCCGGACCCGACCTGGACGCCGCAGGTGCTCCAAGTACTCAAGGAGTACGGGGTGAAGGCCACCTTCTGCATGATCGGCCCCGAGGCCGAGGCCCACCCCGATCTGGTCAAGGCGGTCGTGGCGGCCGGGCACCGGCTGTGCGACCACACGGTGTCGCACGACACGACGATGGACAAGAAGTCCGAGTCGTACCAGTCGCAGGAGATCCTGAACGCCGCGAGCATGATCACCAAGGCGTCGGGGGGCGTGCGACCGCAGTACTACCGTGCGCCGGGCGGCGCCTTCACGCCGTACAGCCGGCACCTCGCCGCCTCGCAGGGGATGCGCCCGCTGGGCTGGAACGTCGACTCCAAGGACTTCGAACTCCCGGGTACGGACGCCATCATCGCCACCGTCAAGAGCGAACTGCCCAACGGGCCGACGATCCTGTTCCACGACGCCGGCGGCGACCGCTCGGAGACCGTGGCCGCACTGCGAGAGATCCTGCCGTGGCTGAAGCAGCAGGGTTATTCGTTCGGATTCCCCGTGCGCTGAACGGTGGCGGGGCGAACAGTGCGCTGAATTGGCGTTCGCTGTTTTTCAGGTGACGAGTATGTGTGGAAAATGTGTAACGGCCCCGCGAGGTGACGGTATTTAACCGTGTCAGTGACGATTCGCGCTGCTGTCGGTTCCCGATGAAGGCTTGCGGCGATTTCAGGCGTGCAGTAACTACGTGACACATGAACCTGTTCAACCGTGCTGCGCCCCTCCGC
>NZ_JBXVPZ010000084.1:0-27712 GCF_057961495.1 Streptomyces sp. P5F9
ACTCCTTGGTGCGTTGTTCCGGCCCTCGACCCTACGTTACGTGTTGGCAGTACACGTAGCCAATCCCTTGCTTCTATTTATACCTCGCGCATTACGTTTTGTGAAGTATGTCCATCTGGTTATCTTATGGGTGGGAATCGCTCACCCATCTGGATGCTTGTAAAGCGTGACCTACAAGCGCATAATGCGAGCAAATTCGCAAGGGAGGGTATATGTCGGCACTGGAAGAAAAGCTGGCGCGGTATAAGGCGCCGTCCAGCGATACTGAACAGGATAAGCAGGAGAGAGCCGAGCGCATGGTGCGCAAGGTGGTCAACGGATGGAGCGGGTTCAACGGCATCCGCACCAGCTTCTTGCCTAAGGGGTCCTATAAGAATAATACGAACGTGCGAGCCGACAGTGATGTCGATATCGCCGTGATCCATGAGGGTTTTTACTACTACGACGATAACGCCCTGTACGACGCCGACAAGATCCATGGCTCGGTGGCCATCAAGCATTTTGATGGTCCAGGTTTCCGGTCCGAGCTTGAGAAAGCTATGCGCTATGCGTACGGGAGCGACTGCGATACGTCTGGCACTACAGCTATCGAAATTTCCGAGAACAATGGGCGTGTTAAGGCAGATGTCGTGCCGTCCTTCCGTTACCGCTACTACCATTACGACATTCTAGGCAAGGTGACCTACCGCGAGGGTACGAAGACGTGGCGTACAAACGGTGAGTGGGTCATCAATTACCCCGAGCAGCAGTATGCCAACGGTGTTGCTAAGAACGATCGCACCGGGAAACGCTACAAGCAGATGGTTCGAATCCTTAAGCGCGTTGAAAACGATCTTGTGGCGTCCGGGGAAATTGACGCGCTACCAAGCTACTTCATGGAGTGTCTTGTGTACTGCACGCCTGACGGACACTTTAGTCATGCAGGTCTGACGCCGTTGACTGATGACATCACGGCGGTAATTCGCTACATCTGGAATCAGACTAAAGCCGGTGGCTCCGCCAAGGACTGGCACGAGCCGAATGGCATCAAGCCGCTGTTCGGCCCGGGGCAGAAATGGTCCATGGATGATGGGAACAGGCTTACGCTCAAGGCGTGGCATAACTTGGGGCTAGGCTGATGGAGGGCATCAAAGTCCGTGTTGGGATCGGCATTGCTGCGCTCGTATGGTTGGCGCTCGCGCTGCTCGCCGGCCAGGGCTTCTCTCAAATACCGCTGCGTATCTATTCGATCGCTGGAACGGTTGCAGCTCTGGTCTTCGCTCTGTGGGAGCGCTTTATCTGGAAGTGGAAGCCAATTCGATATTTCACTGGCGTACCGTTGATCACCGGAACATGGCGAGGTGAGTTGGTCTCTTCTTATGTGCGTCCGAATGGAGAGCGTGTTCCACCGATTCCCACCGCCATCTATGTTTCTCAGTCAGCCTCTAAATGGACGGTTACCCTGTTCACCGGCGAGTCGAAGTCGATTTCTGAGCACGCCAAGCTCATCCACGATCCCGACGGGCGGTGGCGGCTGAGTTGGCAGTACGTCAATACGCCTCGGCCCGGCGTGCGTGACCGGAGTGAGCGACACAAGGGGGCGGCGGAGGTATACATCGGCTCACAGCCGGGCGAGGGTCTCGAAGGGGCGTATTTCACCGATCGGCGCACTGATGGCGAGGTGCGTTTTCCTGAGTGGTCGTCAGTCCGTTACGGCAGTGCTGATTCTGCGCTCGCTGCTGAAGGCTTCAACCATGCGAGTCCATTCGTGGGTGAAAAATAAGAGGAACCTGCAATCGTACGGTTCATAAATCGTTTGCGCCTGGTGTCAGAAGGAGTGATGATTCCAGTCCGAACCCTGGGGAGGTTGTTGTGTCCGTGAACGATGATGTCATCAAGGCTGGTGTAGCAAGTGACGCCAACTATATTGGTCGCTTGTTGCGAGACTCGCAGAATGTCGACCCAAGTGTAGTTAGTGTTATGTCGTTGTGCATGGCGCCCTATTTCTCATGGATCATCCATGAGGCAAAGGGCAAGCCGCAGGCCATCGCCCCTTCCGCGTTCGACGGATTCTCCGCAGATGCCGCCGAGGTAAGCGCGCGTGCGAGACACAGCCTGAAGCTCTTCGAGGACAATATGCGCGGCATCGAGGGACAGTTGGAGTTCTTCGAGAACGACATCTTGGCTAAGCACTCTGCACGCTTCCTTGGCAATACCTGGCTTCCCTTTGCTCGGCGCTGGGAGAATGACCTAGGACTCTTCACCTACGGAGGCGCACTTGTTACGACCTCCCATGCGGCTGCCTTCCACCTTGGAATTAAGCCTGAAAATCTGTTCCGTGACGATGATGGTGTGTACGTACGCGGCACCATGGAGCAGGTTGGTCGGTGCTTTTACGGGCTCGGCGCTCGAATCGACGCCCCCGGTGACGACACGTTCGTCCGTCACCTTTCAGGGAATCTCGTGAAGAGGACAGACGTGCGGGCGTCTGACTATTACCCACGTGCCTTCAACGGCAGTGCCACTGAGGCGATCAACGGCGTACTAACTGACTTCCAGGTCATGATGAATTTCATCGACAAGATGGTCACGGCCGGGGCTGACGTTCTCAACCTTGAGTACACGGTGTTCAAGATCCGATACATCACCGTGTATGCGGTGTTGCAGAGCCTCGCGCTCCTCAAGGATGACGCTCGCTATCCCCTGTCCTCAGCGTCAGCAGCAGTGATCGAAAATATCCTGGCCGCGCCCGCCGGCTGCGTTGTCACGGATGGTTCCGCGCGGCATTTCCGAAACACCTTGATGCACTACAACCTGCTGCCCAGTGCCAATACCGCGAGGGTGGACTTGAGGCAGCCGATCTTTGGGCTGGTGCCGCAATACTTTCCTGCGTACGACTTCGAAGGGCTGAGCGGGGTGGTCGACACATGCATTCAGGAGACCGCAAGCGCTTTGGATGAGTGGGCTGGGGGCGTGTAGCAGAGAAGTTGAGGGGAGGCTTCTCTTGGCGGCTCTTGCATGAGTGCAAAACCCCAGCCGACCTTTGGCCAAGCTGGGGGAGTATTGCTATCAACCATTGATCAGGGGCTTGATCGGGGCTTTCCGCGTCTGCTAGTTGTGGCGTCGGCTTGTTGAGGGGCTTCGTCTGCCGTGGCCGTCTGGCCTAGGATGCCTGCGATTGCGTTGCGTCGTTCCTGGAGTCTGCGCTCTTCGGCGTCAAGCTCGGCCATGGCTTTCTGTCGAATACTCTCGTCTTCCAATGTCCGTGCAACCCAACCTTCGAGGGCCTCTACCCCCACGTCATTGACGCTCTGCTCAGTTATGCCGCGCAGTCCCTCGATCTGTTCTCGCAGAACCGGGTCAATGCGTACGGCGAACACTACGGGTTTACGTTCTCCCTCTGGTGCTTGTGCCTCCTCTGGCATGTTTGGTGCTTGTTCACTCATTCAAATCTCCTTCTAGTTACTGGTTGGCAGGAGATAGTTATAGGCGGCTGAGCTTAAAACTTGGTGTATGGACGGCGATTGGCCCCACCCATTAAGCAATGTGTGGGGCCAATCTAGGGATTCGCGGCCGTTAGTCCCGGCCGTGAGAGTCGCGCATCCTGATACCACGCTTCCTGAGCTGATAGCGCACGGCGCAGTCGGTTACTCCCAAGCGTTCACCGACCCTGGCGAGTGACATGCCCTGTGCGTACAACCGCTCGGCTTCATCCACGTCGGTTTCCGCAAGTTTGCGCCAACGGGACTTGACCCCTTGACGCTTGAGGATGGCACTCACTGTCTTGGGGGCAATGCCGAAGTCGTCGGCGAGTTGTCGCCGGGTGGTACCAGCTTCGTACGCCTGGCACAGCTTCACGACCTGGTCGTCCTTGAGGCGCTTGGCCCTGCCCGGCTTGGGCTGTCGCTCTTGCTTCGGCAAAGGAGTGGAGAGGTCGGGTAGTGCGCCAAGGAGTGCCCGAAGTGCCTGTAGCCGGGGCTTTGTGTTCCAGTCAGCCCCTTTGTCGCCCACCGGGAAAGGCCGGTCCGCAGCAGCGGACCGGCTTTTTGTTGTGCCTGTGCGGTTATGCGGCCTCCGCCGTCAGGTTCGGGCGCAGTGGCCACGACTGGTCCACCGACTCCGGGGTGCCGCTGCGCGCGAACCACGCCTGGAGGCCGCGTGCTTGGGCCGCGTGCCATGTCGACTGCAGGGTGTGCAGCTCGGCGGGGGACAGGCGTTCCAGGCGGGTCGCGAAGCGGCGGCCCAGGGCGCGGACCACCTCCAGGGAGGCCAGCGCGTCCGCGCCCGCGTCGTGCGCGCCCTCCAACTCGACGCCGTAGTGCGCGCACAGGTCGGTGAGGGTGCGGCGGCCCTTGCGGTAGCGGTCCAGGTGTTTGTCGAGGACCCGGGGGTCCAGGACCCGCAGGGGCGTCGACTCGAACCACTGGTCCAGCGAGCACGCGCGATGCCGGCGCAGTTCGCGATCCAGCAGGGTCAGGTCGAACGGCGCGTTCATGACCACCAACGGGCGTCCCATCGCGGCCTGTTCGGCCAGCTCGCCGGCTATCTCGTGCATCACCGGCGCAGGCCAGCGGCCGGTGCGCTGAAGATGCTCATCCGTCAGTCCATGGATCGCCGTCGCCCCGGCGGGCACCGGCACCCCCGGGTTCACCAGCCACCGGACCGCCCGGGGACGGGTACCGGGGGCGTCCTGGACGACGACGGCGGCCGACACGATCCGGTCGGTCTCCACATCCACGCCCGTGGTCTCCGTGTCGAACGCGGCCAACGGGCCCTCGTACCAGCACGTCATACGTACACAACTCCTCGTTCACCCACGGCAGCTGACGTACCGTCTTCTGCCTGTTTGGTGATACCCGGGCTGTTTGCGCCGTACGCCGGAAGGACACAACAGGAGTGCGGGTCTTTGCAGTTCAGCGACCCGATCAGGCATTCAGCACAGCAACTCACCTGAACTTGGAAGGCTGTTGGCCATGGTGATAGCGCAGCCCGAGCGGGGCGGGCTGCTGCCCGAACGGACGGCACCCCATCGCGGATCGCTCGCCACCACCGCCTGCATGGAGACACTGCAGGTGGGCTATCTGCACGCCGTCGCCGCCGCGGCCGGCTGCTCGCTGTCGCAACCCTTTCCGGACAACGGCATCGACTGGCACGTCAGCCACGGCTCGCCCGGGCACACGGTGGACGACGAGGTCACGATAAAAGTGCAGCTCAAGTGCACTTACCAGATCCCGCCGAATCCGCCGGGACGTTCCTTCTCCTTCACGCTCGACAACGACCATCTGCGCAAGCTCGCCCGCACACCGGTCTCGGTGCACAAGATCCTGGTCGTGATGCTCGTCCCGCGTTCCCAGGACGACTGGCTGCGCGCCAGCCACGACCGGCTCGACCTGCGGCACTGCTGCTACTGGGTCAACCTCGCCGGACACGCGATCACCGGCAGGACCCGGACCACCGTGCGGATACCGACCTCGCGCATCTTCGACGACCGGGCGCTGTGCGAGATCATGACGCGGGTCGGGACGGGAGGCAGGCCATGAGGCACCGCTCGGTCGAGGAACACCTGCGGGCGGTACGACCGCATCCCGACGACCATGCCGCCGACGCGGCATGGGACCGCGCCCCCGAACCCGACCAGGTCGACCCCGCCGTCCTCGCCGCCCTGCTGCGCCGGCACGGCTGGCAGCGGCGCGGCGGCGCCGCCGGGCGGTACGGCCGCTGGACCCCACCCGGGCCCGGCGGCTCGGGCACCAGCCTGCTGGTCCCCGAGAGCCGGGCCTTCCCCGACAGCAACGACCTCCTCGGCGAGGCTCTCATCGCGCTCGCCCGCAGCAACACCCCCTCCGCCCGCGAGGTTCTCGTCGGCCTCGCCGTACCGAGCGACGAGATCCGCTGGTGGCGCGACATCCCGACCGGACCGGCGGGCGCCGCGTCCTGGACGGTCGAGGAGCAACTCCGCGCCGCCGCCCGCCAGATGCTGCTCGCCGCTGCACTCGCCACCCGCGCGCGTGCCGGTTACTACGGCGCCCGCCACCGCCGCCCCGCCGCGGCATCCCTGGAACACGTCCTCGTCGGCTCCGCACCCGGCGGCCGCCGGCTCACCGCGTTCGTCCCCGTCGACACCGGCCGCGCCCTCGCCGTACGCCTCCACCAGGCCCTGTACGCCACCCGCGAGGCCATCGACTACGAGCGGGCCACCGGCGGCATGGACGCCTTCGACGGAGCCGTGGAGGCAGGCGTCAGCCGGGAGTTGACCGAAGCCGTCGTCGCGCTCGTGCGCGGCACCGAGGGCGCCCGGATCGCCGTCGAGTGGGCGCCCGGCGCGGGTGTCCCCGAGGGCTGTGCCGCGCCCGCCGAGGCCGTCGAGTTCTCGCCCGGCGACCTGCCCGTGCTGCGTGCGGCCGGGGCCCGCTATCTGCGCGAGGAACCGGCCATGCCCGTGCGCATCACCGGCTCGGTGGTGCGGATGCGCCGGTCGGGGCCGCGCGGCGAGGGCACCGTACGGATGCAGGTGATCGCCGGCGCCGAGGTCGGGCACGTCCGGATGACCCTGGACGAGGAGTCGTACCGGATAGCCGGGCACGCCCACCTCGTCGGGCTGCCGGTGCGGGTGCACGGGCGGCTGGAGAGCCGGGGCGGCTTCCGTCGGCTGACCGGTGCCTCCGGGGTCGTACCCGTGCAGGTGGACGAGGCGGAGCGGGACCGGCTGATGAAGTCGCTGCAAGAGAACCTCGACTTCTTCGAGGAGGCGTGCAGCGGGGAGGACTGAGCCAGGGGAGTGAGGGCGACCGTTTCGCGGTGGGCCCCTTAGGGTCGGTACGATCCCCTATTGCGCGCGCTCACGGTATGGCGCCGCATCCACCCTGCAGTCAGGAGAGACCGGTGTCAGACGTCCGTGTGATCATCCAACGCGATTCCGAGCGGGAAGAGCGCACGGTGACGACGGGCACCACGGCCGCGGAGCTCTTCGCCGGCGAGCGCTCGATCATCGCCGCGCGCGTGGCCGGAGAGCTCAAGGACCTCGCGTACGAGGTGAAGGACGGCGAGGAGGTCGAGCCCGTCGAGATCTCCTCCACCGACGGCCTCAACATCCTGCGCCACTCCACCGCACACGTCATGGCGCAGGCCGTGCAGGAGCTCTTCCCCGAGGCCAAGCTGGGCATCGGCCCGCCGGTCAAGGACGGCTTCTACTACGACTTCGACGTCGAGCGGCCGTTCACGCCCGAGGATCTCAAGGCCATCGAGAAGAAGATGCAGGAGATCCAGAAGCGCGGCCAGCGTTTCTCGCGGCGCGTGGTGACCGACGAGGACGCCCGCGCGGAGCTGGCGAACGAGCCGTACAAGCTCGAACTCATCGGCATCAAGGGCTCCGCGTCCACGGACGACGGCGCGGACGTCGAGGTCGGCGGCGGCGAGCTGACGATCTACGACAACCTCGACGCCAAGACCGGCGACCTGTGCTGGAAGGACCTCTGCCGCGGTCCGCACCTGCCCACCACGCGCAACATCCCGGCGTTCAAGCTGATGCGCAACGCGGCCGCCTACTGGCGCGGCAGCGAGAAGAACCCCATGCTCCAGCGCATCTACGGCACCGCCTGGCCCTCCAAGGAGGAGCTGAAGGCGCACCTCGACTTCCTGGTCGAGGCCGAGAAGCGCGACCACCGCAAGCTGGGCAGCGAGCTGGACCTGTTCTCCATCCCGGAGCAGATCGGCTCGGGCCTGGCCGTCTTCCACCCCAAGGGCGGTGTCGTCCGCCGGGTCATGGAGGACTACTCGCGGCGCCGTCATGAGGAGGAGGGCTACGAGTTCGTCTACACCCCGCACGCGACGAAGGGGAAGCTCTTCGAGACGTCCGGGCACCTGGACTGGTACGCCGACGGCATGTACCCGCCCATGCAGCTCGACGAGGGCGTGGACTACTACCTCAAGCCCATGAACTGCCCGATGCACAACCTGATCTTCGACGCGCGCGGCCGCTCGTACCGTGAACTGCCGCTGCGCCTCTTCGAGTTCGGGACCGTGTACCGGTACGAGAAGTCCGGCGTCGTGCACGGTCTGACCCGCGCGCGCGGCTTCACGCAGGACGACGCGCACATCTACTGCACGCGCGAGCAGATGGCCGACGAGCTCGACAAGACGCTCACCTTCGTCCTCAACCTGCTGCGGGACTACGGCCTGACGGACTTCTACCTGGAGCTCTCCACCAAGGACCCGGAGAAGTTCGTCGGCTCGGACGAGGTCTGGGAAGAGGCCACCGAGACGCTGCGCCAGGTCGCCGAGAAGCAGGGGCTGCCGCTGGTGCCCGACCCGGGCGGTGCCGCCTTCTACGGGCCGAAGATCTCCGTCCAGACGAAGGACGCGATCGGCCGGACCTGGCAGATGTCCACCGTCCAGCTGGACTTCAACCTGCCGGAGCGGTTCGACCTGGAGTACACGGGTCCTGACGGTTCCAAGCAGCGGCCGGTCATGATCCACCGGGCGCTGTTCGGGTCCATCGAGCGGTTCTTCGCGGTGCTGCTTGAGCACTACGCGGGGGCGTTCCCGGCGTGGCTGGCGCCGGTGCAGGCGGTCGGTATCCCGATCGGGGACGGGCACGTCGAGTACCTGGAGAAGTTCGCCGTGGCGGCGAAGAAGAAGGGGCTGCGCGTCGAGGTCGACTCGTCCTCGGACCGGATGCAGAAGAAGATCCGCAACGCGCAGAAGCAGAAGGTCCCGTTCATGGTCATCGTCGGCGACGAGGACATGAACGCCGGCACGGTGTCCTTCCGTTACCGCGACGGCTCGCAGGAGAACGGCATCGCGTTCGACGACGCCATCGCGAAGATCGAGCAGGTCGTGGCGGACCGGGCGCAGGTCTGAGTCTGCTTGTAGTTCGGGAGGCCCTCGGGAAGTTCAGATCCCCGGGGGCCTCTCGTCGTCCTCCCGTGTGAAGACCTGGAGCAGCCAGGAGGCGAAGGTTCCGGTGACTGCGCCGAGCAGGGCCAGGCCGATGGCCATCATGCCTACGGCGATCAGGCGGCCGAGCGCGGTGACGGGGGCCACGTCGCCGTAGCCGACGGTCGCGAAGGTCGCGCAGGTCCACCACACGGCGTCGCCGAAGGTCCTTATCGTCGCGCCCGGGGCCGCGTGTTCCTCGTGGTAGACGGAGAGGGCGCCGGCGAAGCCCAGCAGGACGGTGGACAGGCCGGCGTAGACGATCACGCGCGCGTGCAGGGCGAGTCGGGGCTGCCCGTGCCGTCGCTGGACGGCCTCGTAGACCCTGACGACGCGCAGCGGTCGCAGCAGGGGCAGGAGCAGGACCAGGGTGTCCAGCCAGTGCGTGCGGACGAAGCGCAGCCGCTGGCCGCTCAGTCGCCAGCGGACCGCGTAGTCGACGGCGAAGAGCGCCCAGGCTGCGAACAGCACGGCGAGGCAGAGGTCCTGCCAGATGTCCGGCAGGCCGTGGGCCAGGATGCGCACCGCGTACGTGGCGAGGAAGACCAGGGACGCCACCGCGAGGGGGATCTCCGTGCGCTGCTCCCAGCGGGCCTTGCGGCTGTCGTCGTCCATCGGCCCAGCTTGGCGCGGGAGGGGTTTCGCGCAACCCCGGCGACACGCCGCGAACGGGCGAAGCCATATGCTTCCCTGCATGACGAGTGAGCCGGAGCAGCAGATCGGAGTGGGCACGCCGGACGCGTTCCAGCGCCTCTGGACGCCCCACCGGATGGCCTACATCCAGGGCGAGAACAAGCCGACCGGCCCCGGTGCCGACGACGGTTGCCCCTTCTGCTCGATTCCGGCCAAATCGGACGAGGACGGGCTGATCGTCAGGCGCGGTGAGCTGATGTACGGGGTGCTCAATCTGTACCCGTACAACGGCGGCCATCTGATGGTCGTGCCCTACCGCCACGTCGCGGACTACACCGACCTGACGGACGCGGAGACCGTGGAGCTGGCCGCGCTCACCAAGCAGGCGATGACGGCCCTGCGAACCGCGTCAGGCGCGCACGGCTTCAACATCGGCATGAACCAGGGGAGCGTGGCGGGCGCGGGTATCGCCGCCCACCTGCACCAGCACATCGTCCCGCGCTGGGGCGGCGACACGAACTTCATGCCGGTGGTCGGCCATACGAAGGTGCTGCCTCAACTCCTCGCGGACACACGGAAGATGCTGGCGGAGGCGTGGCCCACGGCTTGAATCTCGGGCCGTCATCAACCAGCCCGTCCGGCGTTTGAGGACGAGGCCGTTCAGGCCGACAGCGGGGGTCTGGGGGCGCAGCCCCCAGAGGCCGGCCCCGACGGACCCGCACGTGACCCGCTCAACCGCCGGAGGCCTACGCGTCGTACAGGTCCGCTTTCCTCGGCGACGCGTCCTGCACGTTCGTGCTGAGGAACGACGAGCGGTTGCCGAACTTCTCCGTGTCCACGCCGTTCTCGTCCAGGACGCGGATCGCCGCGGCGTGGACCACGCGCAGGACCGGTGTCGCGGCGCGCAGCGCGTCGTCCGCCATGAAGCGGTGCCGCCAGGGCTGGTCGGCCCAGGCGTGCCGCAGGCCGAACGGCTCGGGCAGGGATATGGAACCGCCGAGCCAGTTCAGCAGCGGCGGGTACCAGGTGATCGGGGCGCGGACGGCGAGGCGTACGACCTCGTCGGCGGGGACGAGCGGGAGCTTGACCTTGCGGGTCTCCCACGGCTTGAGGGTCTTCTGGACGTCCTTCGTGGGGGCCTCGGGCTTGCCGGTGAACAGTGAGTTCACGGGTCCCAGGGCATGCCCGGTGATCTCGATGCGCAGCGTCTTGTGCAGCACGGTGACCGTGATCATCATGGTGATGACCAACTGCCCTTCCCAGAGCGTCCATTGGACGCCCAGATAGTGGCGGTCGCCGGCGCCGAACTGCTGCTTGTTGCAGATGTCCTGTATCGCGTGCGTCTTGACCTGGTACGCGTCGACGTCCGTGCCCTCGGGCCGGGACACGGCCTTGGCGCCCTCGCCGATCGGCGTGACGACCCAGTGGCGTATGGACGCCTTCGGGAAGCCGCCGGTGTTGATCGTGTTCCGCTCCAGCATGCGCAGGTCGTCGTGGATGTTGCGGATGACGTCCCAGCTGCGGAAGGGGTGGATCTCCCGGTCGGCGTCCCGCGCGATCAGGTCCTCGGCGAGCTGCCAGCTGCCCCAGCGGGTGCCCATGCCGAGGATGCCCTTGGGCCCCGCGTAGAAGATGGAGTTGGACTGCTGCTCGGCGCTGAGCTTGGCCAGGGACTGGCGGAGCTGCTCGGCCTGCGTCTCGCCGGGGCTGGTGGGCACCGCCTCGGGGACCTTGGCGCCGACGCTGCTGCCGGACAGCAGACTGTCCCAGCGCCCGCGCAGATCCTTCGCGGTGTTCTCGCAGACCTGCTTGGCCCACAGCCAGCCGACCACGGGCAGGATGACGCACGCGCGTGCGTACCAGGACCAGAAGCCGTGGAACGGCATCTTGATCAGGAAGATCACGGCGACGGCGCCCACCGCGACGAGCAGGGTCGTGGCGATCGCGCCGGCCCTCTTGTTCGCCTGGGTGCGCTTGTCGACCAGGCTGCGCAGCTGGAAGACCAGCAGCCAGACGACGAGCCCGGGCAGGAAGAGCAGGCCGCACAGCACCATGATCATGGACAGCCTGTTGTCCCGCGCGCGGCGGATGTTGTTGGCCGCGAGGGCGTGCTCGACGACGGACTGCGGTTCCGTGCCGAACGACTGGATGAGCGGCTTGCGTCCGGGGCCGAGCATGCGGGCCACCAGGGCGCCGGAGAACGCCTCACCGAGGTTGGGGCGGAAGATCGTCGCCCACTTGCGGCCCTCGTTGACGGCCGTCTGGTGCCATTCGTTGTCGGCCTTCTTGATGTCGGCCACCGGGTTGTCCCGGTAGGCCGCCGAGGCCAGCGCGAAGGTCGCCGTCTGCCCCTCGTCGCCGGTACGCGGCACCTGTGGTCCGAAGATGTCCGCGTAACCGCTGTCAACGGTCATTCCCGCCCCCGATCGCCGCTGTTCCCGCTTCTGCGGCTTTCCCGACTTCCGTGCTCCGCACACCTGTTGATCAGGTCATCAGCGTATCGGCCATCACTGACATCCGTCGGCGGACAGCCGAAGCCGCCCGCCAAACCGGAAGTGATCGTTCCTTTTAGGTCACTTGCGGGTCGCCGCACGCCACAAGTGAGACCCTCCGCATCAACTCCTAGGCGTCGCCCGCCTCTTCGCGGATCCGTTCGGCGATCTGCGGAGGCATCGGTTCGTGGCGGGCGTAGGCGCGGTTGAAGCGCGCGGTGCCGTGCGAGAGGGAGCGGAGGTCGACGGCGTAGCGGCCGATCTCTATCTCCGGAACCTCGGCGCGGATCAGTGTGCGTCCGCCTGTCGTCTGCTCGGTGCCCAGGACCCGGCCCCGCCGCCCGGAGAGGTCGCTCATCACCGCGCCCACGTAGTCGTCGCCGACCAGCACGGTCACCTCGGCCACCGGTTCCAGGAGATGGATCTTCGCGTCGACCGCGGCCTCCCGCAGGGCGAGCGCCCCGGCTGTCTGAAACGCTGCGTCCGAGGAGTCCACCGAGTGCGCCTTGCCGTCCAGGAGCGTGATCCGTACGTCGAGAAGCGGATGCCCGGCCGCAACTCCCCTCGCTGCCTGGGCCCTTACGCCCTTCTCCACCGACGGGATGAACTGCCGCGGCACCGCGCCGCCGATGACCTTGTCCACGAACTCGATGCCCGTGCCGCCCGGCAGCGGTTCGACCTCGATCTCGCAGATCGCGAACTGCCCGTGCCCGCCGGACTGTTTGACGTGCCGGCCGCGCCCCTGCGCCTTGGCGGCGAACGTCTCCCGTAGGGAGACCTTGTGCGGCACGAGGTCGACCTGGACGCCGTAGCGGCTGCGCAGCCGTTCCAGGGCGACGTCCGCGTGGGCCTCGCCGAGGCACCACAGGACGACCTGGTGGGTGTCCTGGTTCTGTTCCAGACGCATGGTGGGGTCCTCGGCGACGAGCCTGCTCAGGCCCTGCGAGAGCTTGTCCTCGTCGGCCTTGCTGTGCGCCTGGATGGCGAGCGGCAGCAGCGGGTCGGGCATCTCCCACGGCTCCATGAGCAGCGGGTCGTCCTTGGCCGAAAGGGTGTCCCCGGTCTCCGCGCGGCCCAGCTTCGCCACGCACGCGAGGTCGCCCGCGATGCAGTGCGTGAGCGCCCGCTGCTGTTTGCCGAAGGGGGCGGAGAGGGCGCCGACGCGTTCGTCGACGTCGTGGTCCTCGTGCCCGCGGTCGGCGAGCCCGTGCCCGGAGACATGGACGGTCGCGTCGGGCCGCAGTGTCCCGGAGAAGACGCGCACCAGGGAGACCCGGCCGACGTACGGGTCGGAGGCGGTCTTCACGACCTCGGCGACCAACGGCCCGTCCGGGTCGCACGGCGTGAGCTCCCGCGCCCTGCCGTCGACCGTGGTGACCCCGGGTGCCGCGCGCTCCAGCGGGGTCGGGAAGCCGCCTGTGATCAGCTCCAGGAGCTCGACGGTGCCGAGACCCTGCCGGGCTCCCTCGGCGGCCGGAGCGGCCGCCAGAACCGGGAAGAAGACCCCGCGCGCGACGGCCCGCTCCAGGTCGCCGATCAGCGTCTTGACGTCGATCTCCTCGCCGCCGAGATAGCGGTCCATGAGGGTCTCGTCCTCGCTCTCCGCGATGATCCCCTCGATGAGCCGGTTGCGGGCCTCCTCGATCCGCGGCAGCTGGTCCGGCCCGGGCTCGGACTCCTTGCGCTCCCCGGACGCGTAGTCGAACACCTTCTGCGACAGCAGCCCGACCAGACCGGTCACGGGCGCGTGCCCGTCCGACCCCGGCGCGCCACGCAGCGGCAGATACAGGGGGAGTACGGCGTCCGGGTCGTCCGCGCCGAAGGCCTCCGCGCAGTTCCGGGTCATCGACTCGAAGTCCGCGCGCGCGGACTCCAGATGCGTGATGACGATGGCGCGCGGCATGCCGACCGCCGCGCACTCCTCCCACACCATGCGGGTCGAGCCGTCCACGCCGTCGGAGGCCGAGACGACGAAGAGGGCCGCGTCCGCCGCGCGCAGACCGGCCCTCAACTCGCCGACGAAATCGGCGTACCCGGGGGTGTCGAGAAGATTGACCTTGAACCCGTCCCAGTCGACGGGCACCAGGGAGAGCTGTACCGAGCGCTGCTGCCGGTGCTCGATCTCGTCGTAGTCGGAGACGGTGCCGCCGTCCTCCACGCGGCCCGCCCTGTTCACCGCCCCCGCGGTCAGCGCGAGGGCCTCCACCAGAGTCGTCTTGCCCGATCCGGTGTGGCCGACCAGCACCACATTCCGTACGGACGCGGGGTGGTCGGCCGCTGTAGCCCTGCCGGCGGCTCCGGGGTGTGCGTTCGCCTTGTCGCCCATGGCCTTGCCTCCCGTACACGGTGAGGTCACTCTGGGCGCGGACACACGCAGCCGCGTGCGGTGGCGGCTCCGATGACGCCCGCGGTCCTTCGAGCTTTCCACTCCCGTCACGGTGCGTCCATACACCGGACGCGATCCGGTCGTGACACCGATGGCATCGCCTCGTGCCGCAGCCATTCAAAAACATGGGCACGCGGGTGCCCGGCCGTCACCCACGCGCGCGCGTGGCTACGATGGGCCAGCCGGTGGCCAGCAGGGGCCGCGCGGCGAAACCGACCCTCGGGAAGGCCATGCTGAACAAGTACGCGCGTGCATTCTTCACGCGTGTCCTCACGCCGTTCGCCGCGTTTCTGATCCGCCGGGGCGTCAGCCCCGACACGGTCACCCTCCTCGGCACCGCCGGAGTGGTCGCGGGCGCGCTGGTCTTCTACCCCATGGGCGAGTTCTTCTGGGGCACGGTCGTGATCACGCTGTTCGTGTTCTCCGACCTCGTCGACGGCAACATGGCCCGCCAGCTGGGCCGCTCCAGCCGCTGGGGCGCCTTCCTGGACTCCACGCTCGACCGGGTCGCCGACAGCGCGGTCTTCGGCGGCCTGGCCCTCTGGTACGCGGGCGGCGGCGACAACATCGCCCTGTGCGCCGTCTCGATCTTCTGCCTGGCCAGCGGCCAGGTGGTGTCGTACACCAAGGCGCGCGGCGAGTCGATCGGCCTGCCGGTCGCCGTCAACGGTCTGGTCGAGCGGGCCGAGCGACTGGTGATCTCACTCGTGGCGTGCGGCCTCGCCGGACTGCACAAGTTCGGCGTCCCGGGCATCCAGTGGCTGCTGCCCATCGCGCTGTGGATCGTCGCCGTCGGCAGCCTGGTCACGCTGATCCAGCGCGTCGTCACGGTCCGCCGGGAAGCCGCCGAGGCAGACGCCACGGCGGCCCAGGAGGCGACGGAACAGCACAGCAGCGGGGCGACTCCGTGACCAGCGCCCAGGACCGGCTGACGGACGCGCTGTACGGCGTCGGCTGGAGCGCGGTCAAGAAGCTCCCCGAGCCGGTCGCCGTCCGGCTCGGCCGCACCGTCGCCGACGTCGCCTGGAAGCGACGTGGCAAGGGCGTGCAGCGGCTGGAGAGCAACTACGCGCGCGTGGTGCCCGACGCGAGCCCCGAGCGGCTCGCCGAGCTCTCGCGCGCGGGCATGCGGTCGTACCTGCGCTACTGGATGGAGTCCTTCCGGCTCCCCGCCTGGAGCGCCGAGCGCGTGAAGGCCGGCTTCGAGCCCAAGGACGTCCACCACCTGACCGACGGCATCGCCGCCGGCCGCGGTGTCATCCTCGCGCTGCCCCACATGGCCAACTGGGACCTCGCCGGCGCCTGGGTCACCTCCAAGCTGGAGACGCCGTTCACCACGGTGGCCGAACGCCTCAAGCCGGAGACGCTCTACGACCGCTTCGTCGCCTACCGCGAGGGCCTCGGCATGGAGGTACTCCCGCACAGCGGCGGCACCGCCTTCGGCACCCTGGCCCGGCGACTGCGCGACGGCGGCCTGGTCTGCCTGGTCGCCGAACGCGACCTGTCCGCCTCAGGCGTCGAGGTCAAGTTCTTCGGCGAGACCACCAGGATGCCCGCGGGACCGGCGCTCCTCGCCCAGCAGACGGGCGCGCTCCTGCTCCCCGTGACGCTCTGGTACGACGACTCTCCGGTCATGAAGGGCCGGGTCCATCCGCCGGTCGAGGTGCCCGAGTCAGGTGACCGGGCCGAGAAGACGTCTGTCATCACACAGGCGCTGGCAGACGCTTTCGCCACCGGCATCGCCGACCACCCGGAGGACTGGCACATGCTCCAGCGCTTGTGGCTCGCGGATCTCGACCCCAGCAAGGGGCCCTCGTGAAGATCGGCATCGTCTGCCCCTACTCCTGGGACGTGCCGGGCGGCGTCCAGTTCCACATCAGGGACCTCGCCGAGTACTTCATCCGGCTCGGCCACGAGGTGTCGGTCCTGGCCCCGGCCGATGACGACACCCCGCTGCCGCCGTACGTCGTCTCGGCCGGCCGCGCGGTCCCGGTGCCGTACAACGGCTCGGTGGCCCGGCTGAACTTCGGCTTCCTGTCCGCCGCCCGGGTCCGACGCTGGCTGCACGACGGCGAGTTCGACGTCATCCACATCCACGAGCCGACCTCGCCGTCGCTGGGCCTCCTGGCCTGCTGGGCGGCCTCGGGCCCGATCGTCGCCACCTTCCACACCTCCAACCCGCGCTCCCGGGCGATGATCGCCGCGTACGCGATCCTCCAGGCCGCGCTGGAGAAGATCAGCGCGCGGATCGCCGTGAGCGAGTACGCCCGCCGCACGCTCGTCGAGCACCTGGGCGGGGACGCGGTCGTCATCCCGAACGGCGTCGACGTCGACTTCTTCGCCCGAGCCGAACCCAAACCCGAGTGGCAAGGCGAGACGATCGGCTTCATAGGGCGCATCGACGAGCCCCGCAAGGGCCTCCCGGTGCTGATGAACGCCCTCCCGAAGATCCTCGCCGGACGCCCGGACGCCCGACTCCTGGTCGCCGGCCGCGGTGACGAGGAGGAGGCCGTCGAATCGCTCCCCGAGGAACTGCGCTCACGCGTCGAGTTCCTCGGCATGATCAGCGACGACGACAAAGCCCGCTTCCTGCGCAGCATCGACCTCTACGTCGCCCCCAACACCGGCGGCGAGAGCTTCGGCATCATCCTTGTAGAGGCCATGTCGGCAGGCGCCCCGGTCCTCGCCTCCGACCTCCCCGCCTTCGCCCAGGTCCTCGACCAGGGCGTCGCCGGCGAACTGTTCCCCAACGAGGACCCCGACGCACTCGCCGAGGCGGCCGTACGGCTCCTGGGCGACCCCGCCCGACTGGCGGAGCTGCGGCGGAGCGGGAGCTCCCATGTACGGCGGTTCGACTGGTCGACGGTCGGGGCGGACATCCTGTCGGTGTACGAGACGGTGACGGCGGGCGCGGCAGCGGTGGCGACGGACGAACGGACGGGATTGCGGGCGAGGTTCGGGCTGGCGCGGGACTGAGGACCGGCAACTTCTCGATGCGGGCCGGTATATCCAGCCCGTCCGGCGTTTGAGGACGAGGCCGTCCAGGCCGAAGCGGGGGCGTGGGGGCGGCAGTCCCCGCAACGCCCACACCAAGACTCCGCACGATGCCCGGCCAACCCCAGTGGAACGGCCCGGTAACCTTGCCGCCCGTGACCGCAACCCTGATCTGGATCCTCGTCGCCGTCGTGGCGATCGGCCTGTACCTGAGCTGGACCGCGGGACGGCTCGACCGGCTGCACGTCCGGATCGACGCGGCCCGCGCGGCACTCGACGCCCAACTGCTGCGCCGCGCCTCGGTGACCCAGGAACTGGCCACCTCCGGCGTCCTCGACCCGGCCGCCTCGATCGTCCTCTACGAAGCCGCGCACGCCGCCCGGCAGGCCGAGGAGGAGCAACGGGAGGTCGCCGAGAGCGAGTTGAGCCAGGCCCTGCGCGCCGTCTTCGCGGAGGCCCCGCAGGTCGAGGGCGTCCGCGAGGCACCCGGGGGAGAGGCGGCGGCCCACGAACTCACCGAGGCGGTACGGCGGGTGCCCATGGCCCGGCGCTTCCACAACGACTCCGTACGCGCGGCCCGCGCCCTGCGCCGGCACCGCAAGGTCCGCTGGTTCCGGCTGGCCGGACACGCGCCCTTCCCGATGGCCTTCGAGATGGACGACGAGCCACCGGCTGCGCTGGTGGACCGGGCCGCGTAGAGGAAAGCGGTACAGCACGGCCGTAGAACACAGCCGTAGAAGACCGCCGTAGGGCACAGCGGTTCGAAAACGATCCACCGGCTGTTCATTGGCCCTTGCTGTGGCCTGCATCTCTGGCGTTTCCTCGGTAGCGCAGCAACCCTCTTTCACCGAGTGAGGTCACCCCGTGTCCAGCACCCCCAGCTCCGCCCAGACTCCCGAGACCGGCACCGCGCGCGTGAAGCGCGGCATGGCCGAGCAGCTCAAGGGCGGTGTGATCATGGACGTGGTCAACGCCGAGCAGGCGAAGATCGCCGAGGACGCCGGTGCCGTGGCCGTCATGGCACTGGAGCGGGTCCCCGCCGACATCCGCAAGGACGGCGGCGTGGCCCGGATGTCCGACCCGACGATGATCGAGGAGATCATCGAGGCGGTCTCCATCCCGGTCATGGCCAAGTCCCGCATCGGCCACTTCGTCGAGGCCCAGGTCCTGCAGTCCCTCGGCGTCGACTACATCGACGAGTCCGAGGTCCTCACCCCGGCCGACGAGGTCAACCACTCCGACAAGTGGGCCTTCACGACCCCCTTCGTCTGCGGTGCCACGAACCTGGGCGAGGCCCTGCGCCGCATCGCCGAGGGCGCCGCGATGATCCGCTCCAAGGGCGAGGCCGGCACCGGCAACGTCGTCGAGGCGGTCCGCCACCTGCGCCAGATCAAGAACGAGATCGCCAAGCTGCGCGGCTTCGACAACAACGAGCTGTACGCCGCCGCCAAGGAGCTGCGCGCCCCGTACGAGATCGTCCGCGAGGTCGCCGAGCTCGGCAAGCTCCCGGTCGTGCTGTTCTCCGCCGGTGGCGTCGCCACCCCCGCCGACGCCGCGCTGATGCGCCAGCTCGGCGCCGAGGGCGTCTTCGTCGGCTCGGGCATCTTCAAGTCCGGCGACCCGGCCAAGCGCGCCGCCGCCATCGTGAAGGCGACCACCTTCTACGACGACCCGAAGATCATCGCGGACGCGTCCCGCAACCTCGGCGAGGCCATGGTCGGCATCAACTGCGACACCCTCCCCGAGACCGAGCGCTACGCCAACCGCGGCTGGTAACCACCCATGGCGGATGTGTCTTCAGCCCCTGTCATCGGCGTCCTGGCCCTCCAGGGCGACGTCCGGGAGCACCTGATAGCCCTGGCCGCGGCCGACGCCGTGGCCAGGCAGGTCAGGCGCCCCGAGGAACTCGCCGAGGTGGACGGTCTCGTCATCCCCGGGGGTGAGTCGACCACCATCTCCAAGCTGGCCGTCCTCTTCGGGGTGATGGATCCGTTGCGTGCACGCGTGCGTGCCGGAATGCCTGTCTACGGCACCTGCGCCGGCCTGATCATGCTCGCCGACAAGATCCTCGACCCGCGCTCGGGCCAGGAGACGATCGGCGGCATCGACATGATCGTGCGCCGCAACGCCTTCGGACGTCAGAACGAGTCCTTCGAAGCAGCTGTCGACGTCCGGGGCATTGAGGGCGATCCTGTGGAGGGCGTCTTCATCCGCGCCCCCTGGGTCGAGTCCGTCGGTGCCGAGACCGAGGTCCTCGCCGAACACGAGGGCCACATCGTCGCGGTTCGCCAGGGCAACGCGCTCGCCACGTCGTTCCACCCGGAACTGACCGGCGACCACCGCGTGCACTCCCTGTTCGTCGACATGGTGCGCGCGAACCTGGCTCCGGGGTCCTAGTAGGATCTCTGGGGTTCGTAAAGAGTTGGGTTACGCGAAGGAGACAGGCAGATGTCCGGCCACTCTAAATGGGCTACGACGAAGCACAAGAAGGCCGTGATCGATGCCAAGCGCGGCAAGCTCTTCGCGAAGATGATCAAGAACATCGAGGTCGCGGCCCGTACCGGTGGTGCCGATGTGTCCGGCAACCCGACGCTGTTCGACGCCATCCAGAAGGCCAAGAAGAGCTCGGTCCCGAACAAGAACATCGACTCCGCGGTCAAGCGCGGTGCCGGTCTCGAAGCCGGTGGCGCCGACTACGAGACGATCATGTACGAGGGTTACGGCCCGAACGGTGTCGCGGTGCTCATCGAGTGCCTCACCGACAACCGCAACCGCGCCGCCTCGGACGTGCGTGTCGCCATGACCCGCAACGGCGGGAACATGGCCGACCCCGGCTCCGTCTCGTACCTCTTCAACCGCAAGGGTGTCGTCGTCGTCCCCAAGGGCGAGCTGTCCGAGGACGACGTCCTGGGTGCCGTGCTCGACGCGGGCGCCGAGGAGGTCAACGACCTCGGCGAGTCCTTCGAGGTGATCTCCGAGGCCACCGACCTGGTCGCGGTCCGCACCGCACTCCAGGACGCCGGCATCGACTACGACTCCGCCGACGCCAACTTCGTCCCGACCATGCAGGTCGAGCTCGACGAGGACGGCGCCCGCAAGATCTTCAAGCTGATCGACGCCCTGGAGGACAGCGACGACGTGCAGAACGTCTTCGCCAACTTCGACGTCAGCGACGAGGTCATGGAGAAGGTCGACGCGTAGCGCTGCCGCGAGCTGAGCGGGATTTCGGCGGGCCGACGGGACACGTCCCGTCGGCCCGCCGCCGTTGTCGGTGGCAGCGGATAGCCTGGCGGAAGTCAAAGATCACCGACCGCGGACCGCAATCATCAATTGAGGAACCCCGACGGTGCTCAGCCAGGTCCGCGAGAGCGGCGGCGGTTTAGCCGCAAAAAAAGGGGGGGTGGCGTGCGAGTACTCGGGGTGGACCCGGGACTGACCCGATGCGGTGTCGGTGTCGTCGAAGGCGTCGCGGGCCGGCCGCTCACCATGGTCGGCGTCGGTGTCGTACGGACCCCGGCGGACGCCGAGTTGGGCCTGCGCCTCGTCGCCATCGAGCAGGGCATCGAGGCGTGGCTGGACGAACACCGGCCCGAATTCGTCGCCGTGGAGCGGGTGTTCAGCCAGCACAACGTGCGCACGGTGATGGGCACCGCCCAGGCCAGCGCCGTAGCGATGCTCTGTGCCGCCCGCCGCGGCATCCCCGTCGCCCTGCACACCCCCAGCGAGGTCAAGGCCGCCGTCACCGGCAGCGGCCGCGCCGACAAGGCCCAGGTCGGCGCCATGGTCACCCGGCTGCTCCGGCTCGACGCGCCTCCCAAGCCCGCCGACGCCGCCGACGCCCTCGCCCTCGCCATCTGCCACATCTGGCGCGGGCCCGCGACCAACCGCCTCCAACAGGCCGTCGCCCAGAACCGGTTGCAACAGGCGGTCGCCCAACACGCGGCCGGCGCGCACAAAGCCCCGCAAGCCCCGCAAGCCCCGAAGACCCCGCACGCATCGAAAGGCCGTACCGCATGATCGCCTTCGTCAGTGGCACGGTCGCCGCACTCGCCCCCGACGCCGCGGTCGTCGAGGTCGGCGGTGTCGGCATGGCCCTCCAGTGCACGCCGAACACCCTGTCCACGCTCCGCCTCGGCAAGCCCGCCAAGCTCGCCACCTCCCTCGTCGTCCGCGAGGACTCGCTCACCCTGTACGGCTTCGTGGACGACGACGAACGCCAGATCTTCGAGCTGCTCCAGACCGCGACCGGCGTCGGCCCCCGGCTCGCGCAGGCGATGCTCGCGGTGCACACCCCGGACGCGTTGCGTCGAGCGGTGGCCGCCGGGGACGAGAAGGCGCTGATGGCCGTTCCGGGCATCGGCAAGAAGGGCGCCCAGAAGCTGCTGCTGGAGTTCAAGGACCGGCTCGGCGCACCGGTGGGGGCCGCCCCGGCGATCGGCGCCCCGGTCACCAGCGGCTGGCGCGATCAGCTGCACGCCGCCCTCATCGGCCTCGGGTACGCCACCCGCGAGGCCGACGAGGCCGTGGCCGCCGTAGCACCGCAGGCCGAGGCCGCCGAGGGCACGCCGCAGGTCGGGCAGTTGCTGAAGGCGGCCCTGCAGACCCTGAACCGCGCCCGCTAGGAGAACCGTCAGTGAACTGGGACGACACGACCGACGAGACCGCCGCCGAGCGGCTGGTGGGCTCGGTCGCCGACCGCGAGGACCAGGCCGTCGAGGCCGCCCTGCGCCCCAAGGACCTGGGCGAGTTCATCGGCCAGGAGAAGGTCCGCGAACAGCTCGACCTGGTGCTGCGCGCCGCACGCGCGCGTGGCGCCACCGCCGACCACGTGCTGCTCTCCGGCGCCCCCGGCCTCGGCAAGACCACCCTGTCGATGATCATCGCGGCCGAGATGGAAGCCCCGATCCGCATCACCAGCGGCCCCGCCATCCAGCACGCCGGCGACCTCGCCGCGATCCTCTCCTCCCTCCAGGAGGGCGAGGTCCTCTTCCTCGACGAGATCCACCGCATGTCCCGGCCCGCCGAAGAGATGCTCTACATGGCGATGGAGGACTTCCGCGTCGACGTCATCGTCGGCAAGGGCCCCGGCGCCACCGCGATCCCGCTGGAGCTGCCGCCGTTCACCCTGGTCGGTGCCACCACGCGCGCGGGACTGCTGCCGCCCCCGCTG
This sequence comes from Streptomyces sp. P5F9, assembly GCF_057961495.1. Taxonomy (NCBI): domain Bacteria; kingdom Bacillati; phylum Actinomycetota; class Actinomycetes; order Kitasatosporales; family Streptomycetaceae; genus Streptomyces; species Streptomyces sp. P5F9. The sequence continues at coordinate 22,589 of NZ_JBXVPZ010000084.1, forward strand.
CGCGACCGCTTCGGCTTCACCGCGCACATGGAGTTCTACGAGCCCACCGAACTGGAGCGCGTCATCCACCGCTCGGCGAACCTCCTCGACGTGGAGATCGACCCCGCAGGCGCCGCCGAGATCGCCGGCCGCTCCCGCGGCACCCCCCGCATCGCCAACCGCCTGCTGCGCCGCGTACGGGACTACGCGCAGGTCAAGGCCGACGGGTTCATCACCCAGGACATCGCCGGAGCCGCCCTCAAGGTCTACGAGGTCGACGGCCGCGGCCTCGACCGGCTCGACCGCGGTGTCCTCGAAGCCCTGCTCAAGCTGTTCGGCGGCGGACCGGTCGGCCTTTCCACGCTCGCCGTCGCCGTGGGGGAGGAGCGCGAGACCGTCGAAGAGGTGGCCGAACCCTTCCTCGTACGTGAGGGACTGCTGGCCCGCACCCCGCGCGGACGCGTCGCCACCCCCGCCGCGTGGGCGCATCTGGGCCTCACCCCGCCCCGGTCGTCAACCGGGGGAAACGGACAAGGGGACCTGTTCGGGGCGTGACGGCGGGGGCACTGGCCGGGTCAGGAACCCCGGTGCCATGCTGAGCGTTGTTCCATCAGCGTGGACTCGCTTAGACTCCGCCGATGCCGCCTTTGTGGGCGGCGCCGACCACCCCCATCCACCAGGCCGCTCACCGCCGCGGTCGTGCGAAGGAAATTCCGTCCCGTGAATATCGTGACCCTCCTCCCCTTCATCGTGCTCATCGGGGCCATGTTCCTGATGACCCGCTCTGCCAAGCGCAAGCAGCAGGCGGCCGCGTCGATGCGTAATGACATGCAGCCCGGCACCGGCGTCCGCACGATCGGGGGCGTGTACGCGACGGTCAAGGAAGTCAACGAGGAGACGGTTCTTCTCGACGCCGGCCCGGGCATCGAACTTCTCTTCGCGAAGAACGCGATCGGCGCCGTCCTCACCGACGACGAGTACAACCGCATCGTCCACGGCATCGAGCACGACCTGAAGGACGACGCCGACATCGTCCCGGACGACGCCTCCTCCCTCACCGACACCGACGAGCCCGCCGCCGACTCTTCCGACGACAAGCCCATCGACCTCGGCAAGAAGGACGCGGCCGACGAGCCGGCCGACGCCACCGAGGAGCCGGCGAAGCCCGCCGAGGCGAAGACGGAAGAAGAGCCGAAGAAGTCCGACGGCGACACCGACGCGAAGTAGTAACGTCCCGGGAGCGCGGCGCGACCCGCTCGCGCCCCGCGCACCCGGGTACGTGCGTCGCTCGCACGGGATCCCGACACCATGTCATGGCCGTAACCGCGCTGACCCGGCGCGGAGCGGCCCGAGAGGGAGTACGAGAAGGTGGCAGCACCTAAGAGGGGCCGCAGCGCGAGCGCCCAGAGCAAGCCGTGGCGCTCGCTGGCCCTCATCCTGATCGCCATCGTGGCGCTCACCGGTGGCATGTTCGCATCCGGGCACAACACTCCGCGTCTCGGCATCGACCTGGCCGGCGGCACGAGCATCACCCTGCGGGCGGTTGCCCAGCCCGGCGAGGAATCGTCGATCAACAAGACCAACATGGACACCGCGGTCGACATCATGAACCGCCGTGTCAATGGTCTTGGTGTCTCGGAGGCCGAGGTCCAGACCCAGGGCTCCAGGAACATCATCGTCAACATTCCGAAGGGCACGAACTCGGAGGAGGCGCGGCAGCAGGTCGGTACGACGGCCAAGCTGTACTTCCGCCCGGTCCTGGCCACGGAGGCCTCCACGGGCGCCGCGACGACCCCGTCGCCGAGCGCGTCCGGCAGCGCCTCCAGCAGCCCGTCGAGCTCGCCGAGCTCCAAGGCGAGCGCTTCCTCGTCGAAGACCGGTTCCGCGACCCCGACGGCCACCGCCACCTCTCAGGGCCGTGCCGCCAGCGACGCGCTGAAGGCCGACTCCACCTCGTCCGCGAGCCCCAGCGCCACGGCCTCGGCCAGCGCCACCCCCTCGGCGAGCAGCAGCGCCGCCGCCAGCGCGGCAGCCGCCAAGCTGGAGGCCCAGTACACCGCGCTCGACTGCTCCAAGAAGGCGTCCCAGAACGTCGGCAAGAACGCCAAGGCCGGTGACGCGACCGTGGCCTGCGGCCAGGTGTCGGGCGTCTGGTACAAGTACGTGCTCGGCCCCGCTGCCGTGGACGGCACCGACGTCAAGAAGGCCGCGGCCGTCCTGAACACGACGACCGCCGCCGGCTGGCAGGTCACCATGGACTTCACCGGCAAGGGCGGCGACAAGTTCGCCAAGGTCACCGGTGAACTGGCGAAGAACACCCAGCCGCAGAACGAGTTCGGCATCGTCCTCGACGGCCAGGTCGTCTCCAGCCCCTCCGTCAGCTCGTCGATCACCGGCGGCAGCGCCGAGATCTCCGGCAGCTTCAGCCAGGAGGAGGCCCAGAGCCTCGCCAACATGCTGTCGTACGGCGCCCTGCCGCTGACCTTCAAGGAGGACAGCGTCACCACCGTGACCGCGGCCCTCGGCGGTGAGCAGCTGCACGCCGGTCTGATCGCGGGCGCGATCGGTCTCGCGCTGGTCGTCATCTACCTGCTGATCTTCTACCGCGGCCTGTCGGTCATCGCGATCCCCTCGCTGCTGGTCTCCGCGATCCTCACGTACGTGATCATGGCGCTCCTCGGCCCGGGCATCGGCTTCGCGCTGAACCTACCGGCCGTCTGCGGTGCGATCGTCGCGATCGGTATCACCGCGGACTCGTTCATCGTGTTCTTCGAACGCATCCGGGACGAGATCCGCGAGGGCCGCTCGCTGCGTCCCTCCGTCGAGCGGGCCTGGCCCCGCGCCCGGCGCACCATCCTGGTCTCCGACTTCGTGTCGTTCCTCGCCGCCGCGGTGCTGTTCATCGTCACCGTCGGCAAGGTCCAGGGCTTCGCGTTCACCCTCGGTCTGACCACCGTGCTCGACGTGGTCGTCGTCTTCCTCTTCACCAAGCCGCTGATGACCATCCTCGCCCGCAGGAAGTTCTTCGCGGACGGCCACAAGTGGTCCGGCATCGACCCGAAGGCGCTGGGCGCCAAGCCGCCGCTGCGCCGCACCCGCCGTCCCTCCGCCCCCGTCGACCCGAAGGAGGCGTGAGATGTCGAAACTCGGCAGCATCGGCGCCCGACTGCACCGCGGCGAGGTCGGGTACGACTTCGTCGGCAATCGCAAGATCTGGTACGGCATCTCGATCCTGATCACCATCACGGCCATCCTCGGCCTGACGGTGCGCGGCCTGAACATGGGCATCGAGTTCCAGGGCGGCGCCGCCTTCACCACGCCGAAGCACATGAGCGCCTCGGTGACCCAGGCCGAGAAGTACGCCGAGGACGCCTCCGGTCACGACGCGGTCGTCCAGAAGCTCGGCGACGGCAGCCTGCGCATCCAGATCGCGGGCATCGACACCGACAAGTCCGACAGCATCAAGACGAAGCTGGCGAAGGACCTCGACGTCAGCTCCGAGAACATCGCCGCGGACCTGGTCGGTCCCAGTTGGGGTGACCAGGTCGCCAACAAGGCCTGGGAGGGCCTGGCGATCTTCATGGTGCTGGTCGTGATCTATCTGGCGATCGCCTTCGAGTGGCGCATGGCCCTGGCCGCGCTCGTCGCCCTGATCCACGACATCACCATCACCATCGGCATCTACGCCCTCGTCGGCTTCGAGGTCACGCCCGGCACGGTGATCGGTCTGCTGACCATCCTCGGTTACTCGCTCTACGACACGGTCGTCGTCTTCGACAGCCTCAAGGAGCAGACCAAGGACATCACCAAGCAGACCCGCTGGACCTACAGCGACATCGCCAACCGGTCGATCAACGGCACCCTGGTGCGTTCCATCAACACCACGGTCGTCGCCCTGCTGCCGGTCGCGGCCCTGCTGTTCATCGGTGGCGGCTTCCTCGGCGCGGGCGTGCTCAACGACATCTCGCTGTCGCTGTTCGTGGGCCTCGCGGCCGGTGCGTACTCCTCGATCTTCATCGCCACGCCGCTCGTCGCCGACCTCAAGGAGGCCGAGCCGCAGATGAAGGCGCTCAAGAAGCGCGTCTTCGCCAAGCGGGCCCAGGCCGCCGCGCAGGGCGAGCCCGCGGAGTCGCAGGTCACCAACCGCTCGGACGACGCCTACGACGACGAGCCCGAGGACGCGGCAGCCGTCGTGGGCCCGCGCACCCAGCCGGCGTCCCGCAACCGCGGCCGCGGGCGTCCTTCGGGGAAGCGCCGATGACGGAGCTCGTAGACATCACGGCGCTGCTGCTCAGCCGTATCCGCGATGTGGCCGACTACCCGGAGCCCGGTGTGATGTTCAAGGACATCACCCCGCTCCTGGCGGACCCGGCCGCGTTCACGGCGCTCACCGACGCACTCGCCGAGATCGTCGTGAGCACCGGTGCGACGAAGGTCGTGGGCCTGGAAGCCCGCGGATTCATCCTCGGCGCCCCGGTGGCCGTCCGCGCGGGCGTCGGCTTCATCCCCGTACGCAAGGCGGGCAAGCTCCCCGGAGCGACCCTCAGCCAGACGTACGACCTGGAGTACGGCTCCGCCGAGATCGAGGTGCACGCGGAGGACCTGTCGGCCGGCGACCGCATCCTGATCGTCGACGACGTCCTGGCCACGGGGGGCACCGCAGAGGCCTCGATCCAGCTGATCCGCCGGGCGGGCGCCGACGTCGCCGGCCTCGCGGTCCTGATGGAACTCGGGTTTCTGCAGGGACGCTCCCGCCTGGAGCCGGCACTGGGCGGGGCACCTCTGGAGGCACTCCTCGTAGTCTGACGCGAACGCGTGACACAACGGCCGTCCCTGGACCAGGGGACGGCCGTTGCGCATGTCACGGACCTCGGACCCCACGGCCCGTTCGCGCAACCTCAAGCACGCCCACAGAACCACCCCAGGACACCGCGGAGCCGCCCCCCGGAATGCCGGTGGCAGCCCCTCGTGTTTCACCGGTAGACGGCCCTCACATCGGCCTGAAGGCGAGCCCGGAGCCCGGGATCGCTACCATGGGCACTCCGGAGCCTGACCGGGGGACCCGGATCGCGCACGAGGAGTCCTCTTGGCAGACGAGGCCCAGCCCCTGACCGCCGCCAAGCCCGAGCCCACCCCGGGCCCCGC